>NZ_JADBTZ010000271.1:0-3441 GCF_020245885.1 Microcystis sp. M165S2
AAAAACCCGAAATTATCTCAGGCAATATCTGACGTTAGTTGGGGAGAAATAACTCGACAATTAGCCTATAAATGCCGTTGGTATGGGAGAAATTACATCGAAGTAGATAGATGGTTTCCTAGCTCTAAAAGGTGTAGTAATTGCGGGTATATTGCTGAGAAAATGCCGTTAAATGTTCGAGAGTGGGATTGTCCAGACTGTGGGACACACCATGACCGAGATATTAACGCCAGTAAAAACATTTTGGCCGCAGGGCTTGCGGTGTCAGTCTGTAGAGCGACCATAAGACCTTCACAGAGTAAAACTGGGGCGGCAGGTGCGAAAAATCCTTCGGGAAAGAAGCAGAAACTCAAATCGTGAGGTTTGGGAATCGCCGTCCGTTTTACGGCGGTGAGGATGTCAACTTAAGCTTAAATTATGCCAGTGGCATCACTTCTCCTCTCTCTCGGGTCACTAATTGCGGGTTAGGATCAAGGTTACACTTCCTTTAGATTTTTAAGCCATGTCGTTGAACCAAGAATCCCTCGCTTTTAGCGGTGGGAGTGTCAAGAACTCAACTAGCGAAATTTTGATCGTGGGCGGTGGTATCATCGGATTAGCGATCGCCGTCGATTTGCAATTGCGCGGGGCAAAAGTTACCCTCCTAGTTCGAGATATAGCTCAGGCCGCTAGTCGTGCGGCTGCGGGAATGTTGGCCCCCCATGCGGAGGGGATTCCCCCGGGTCCCTTTCTCGATCTTTGTCTGCAATCGCGCTGGCTATATCCAGAATGGAGCCGCAAAATCGAGGATTTAACGGGTATAAACAGCGGTTACTATCCCTGTGGTATTCTTGCTCCTGTTTACGAGCAAAATCAGCCTATTACTACCGAGGAAGTTAATAAAATTTGGTTAGACAGCAATGCAGTTCACCTCTACCAACCCGGACTAGGTAAAGATGTGATCGGTGGTTGGTGGTATCCCGACGATGGACAAGTGGATAACCGGCAGCTAGTGACTGCCCTGCAACAAGCGGCCGAAAATTTAGGGGTAGAAATTCGCCAAGGCATAGAAGTCCACGCCTTACAACAAAAGCAGGGAAAAGTCAAGAGTATTTATACCTCAATTGGGGAATTAGAAGCAAAAATTTACATTTTAGCGGCGGGATCCTGGGCCAGTCAACTATTACCCCTCCCTATCCATCCCGTCAAAGGTCAAATGGCCGCAGTAAAAATGCCCCCTAACCAGACCTTAGCTAGGGTTTTATTCGGTCCGCAAACCTATCTGGTTCCCCGTCGCAATGGTCGTTTAATTATCGGTGCCACATCCGAAAAAGTCGCCTGGCAAACGGGTAATACACCCCAAGGACTGCAAACCCTTTTTGAGCGGGCCACCCGTCTCTATCCCCCTTTAGCTGACTGGGAAATCGAGGAAATGTGGTGGGGATTCCGTCCGGGTACACCGGATGAATTGCCCATTTTAGGCCGTAGTAGCTGTGATAACCTGATTTTAGCCACCGGTCACTATCGTAACGGCATTTTACTCGCTCCTGTCACTGCTTCCTTGATTGCTGACCTAGTAATTAATCAAAAAACCGATCCGATTTTGACTCATTTTCGTTGCGATCGCTTTAATCAACCATCACCCGTTACTATTTCACCTATGTCCTTAACTATTATTGAGAATAAACCCCAAGCGCTTTTATCGCCCCAGAATGATCGCCTCACCATTGCTGGGAAAACCTTTCACTCCCGCTTGATGACTGGGACTGGCAAATATGCCAATCTGACCACTATGCAGGAAAGTATTACTGCCAGCGAATGTCAGATTGTCACCGTTGCTGTTAGACGAGTACAAACGAACGCTCCCGGTCATGAGGGATTAGCAGAGGCGATCGATTGGTCGAAAATCTGGATGTTACCCAACACTGCTGGTTGTCAAACGGCCGAAGAAGCGATTCGGGTAGCCCGTTTAGGGCGAGAAATGGCCAAATTATTGGGACAGGAAGACAATAACTTTATTAAACTCGAAGTTATTCCGGATCCTAAATATTTATTACCCGATCCGATCGGAACTTTGCAAGCGGCGGAACAATTAGTTAAAGAAGGTTTTGCCGTACTGCCCTATATTAACGCCGATCCTCTCTTGGCCAAACGTTTAGAGGAGGCTGGCTGCGCCACGGTTATGCCCCTAGGATCGCCGATCGGGTCGGGACAGGGGCTGAAAAATGAGGCAAATATCGCAATTATCATCGAATCCGCCAAAATTCCCGTGGTGGTAGATGCCGGGATCGGTACACCCTCAGAAGCAGCCCGGGCCATGGAAATGGGGGCCGATGCTTTATTAATTAACAGTGCGATCGCTATGGCGGCCAATCCGGCTATGATGGCGCAAGCCATGGGAATGGCGGCAAAAGCGGGACGTTTAGCCTATTTAGCGGGAAGAATGCCGATTAAGTCCTATGCTAGTCCTAGTTCCCCCCTGACGGGAACGATCGCCTAACCCAGTGATCTTAAGCCCGGAATTGGCTGTTTTCAGCTATTAGAGCCAGCAAAAATCCCTATGACTACAGACAATCAAACTGAGTATGTTGCCGCTTTAACTGATTTACACCGTGGACTTGACCGTAAAGGGCCAGGTGACTCTGACTTCTCCCTAAAAATTTTGAGCAATCTCTCTATTTTGCCCCTCAAGCGGCGAATTGCCGATCTAGGATGTGGAAGTGGTGCTAGTGCTTTACTGCTGGCACAATACTACCAAAGCCCTGTCATGGCAGTGGATTCCTCGTCGGTTTTTATCGACGAACTCAAAACCCGAGCAAAACAGCTTGGTCTTGAGCATTTAATCATTCCAATTCATGGTGACATGGCTAAACTTGATTGGTCAGTGGGTTCAGTTGATCTGCTTTGGTCTGAGGGGGCTGCTTATAATCTTGGGTTTGAGCAGGCCCTTAAAATCTGGCGACCTCTTCTTTCTAACAACGCTATTGCCGTCATCTCGGAGATGAGTTGGTTTACTGATGATCTGCCAGAGCCTGCTGTGGCCTATTGGCAAAACGCCTATCCTATGATGGGTAATGAGTTTGAGAATATCGTTCGGGCTAATAGGTCTGGTTTTAAGGTACTTTCTACCCATCGGCTGCCAAGTCTAGTTTGGTGGCTAAATTATTATGAACCTCTCCGTGAACGAATCGAGCAGCTGGAAATCAGCCCAAGTAGCCAATCGGTTATTCGTGAAACTGAAGAAGAGATGAAACTTTTTGAGAAATTCAGCAACTTCTATGGTTATACCTTCTATGTTCTGCAAGCGGTCTAGAAAAAAAGCAGCAATTCTCATTTCAAAAAGTAACAATTTATACAGACAGAAACAGAGATTTAACAGGTGGCAAAATCGCGATCGCCAATCAGTGTTGGACGGGTGTAATTTCAGCTATTCAGTCATTATGAGGGTTATGACATTTTTGG
>NZ_JADBTZ010000272.1:0-3308 GCF_020245885.1 Microcystis sp. M165S2
CTGAAAACGGACGGGTCGAAAGTGTCAGACTTAAGCAATTAAGCGTTTTTCGCTATCTGCGTCAACCCCGTTGACGCGACCACCCTAAAAAAGTGGCGTGGTGAGGAATCGCCGTCCGTTTTACGGCGGCGAGGATGTCAAAAATCTAAATGTAAAAAACCCACACCTGTGAGATACCCACTTCCCCATACCTTTGAAACAGGATTTAGTATTACCGGTAACAGCAGCTACCCAATTTTTTTTGGTATTTGTTATGCTGATTGTTGGCAATTTGTAATCTTTGGGAAAGTTCCTCAATACTGCATGGTCGTTTCTGCTACAATTCCACCCCTAGCTCAAGATACCCTCACCCTAAAAGCGGTGTGGGCAAATATTGGCTATGATAGTTGTCCCCACCATTACAATTTCCATCTGCACACCCATTGTTCCGATGGTCAAATGAGTCCCCAAGACTTGATGAGACAAGCGTTAGATATCGGACTAAAAGGATTAGCAATTACTGATCATCACTCGATCGAAGGTTATCAACAAGCCCAAATTTGGCTAGAAAATGAGCATTTAAAGGGTTCTCTACCCCATCTCTGGACAGGGGTAGAAATTACGGCGAATCTCTTAGAGACAGAAGTGCATATTCTTGGCTATGGTTTCGATCCTACTCATACCGTTTTGACTCCCTATCTGCAAAGAGCCAAACCGGAAGGAGATCTAGCTTTGGCCTCTAGAGTCATTAACAGTTTACAGCAAGCGGAGGCCTTAGTGGTTCTCGCCCATCCCTTTCGTTACCATCGTCCCGCGGCCGATTTAGTGGCGGCGGCGGTAGAATTAGGTATTGATGGTATTGAGGCTTTTTATGCCTACGGCAATCCCAAACCCTGGCTACCGAGTCAACCGGAAACCGAACAAGCACTCGCTCTGAGTCGTCAATACCAATTATTTGCCACCTGTAGCACCGATTCCCACGGTAAATCTTTATTACATCGCATTTAGCCCAATTGCGGGATTAACTGTAAAATAACTAAATTGACTAAACTCGATCCCTTCTCGATCGAGTCTTGGTTTTTTATAGCCGTCAGCTTTTTCAGTGATCAGTAACCAGTAACCAGTAACCAGTAACCAGTGAAAGAGCCTAAATTTATTGAAAATTGAAAATTGAAAACTTAAAACTTAAAACTTAAACCTGATAACTGATCACTGATAACTGATAACTGATAACTGAAATCCCCAACATCTAACCCCCTGAATGAAAGATTTATTCCTTTACACTTGCTGGTTAATTCCCATTTATGGCTTAATTGGTTCGATTTTAACCCTACCTTGGTCTTTAGGCATTATTAGTCGCACCGGTCCGCGGCCGGCCGCTTATATTAACCTATTGATGACCGTCTTAGGGTTAATACACGGATCGATCGCTTTTAATCAAATTTGGCATCGAGAGACGATTAAACTGACTTTTGAATGGGTAAAAGTGGCCGATCTTAGTTTATCCCTTTCGATCGAACTTTCTCCCGTCAGTTTGGGGACGCTGGAAGTGATTACCCTAATCAGTCTCCTGGCCCAAATCTATGCCCTTGGCTACATGGAAAAGGATTGGTCTTTGGCGAGATTTTATGGCTTAATGGGCTTTTTTGAGGCAGCTTTGGGGGGAATTGCCCTGAGTGACTCCCTACTATTCAGTTACGCTTTCCTAGAGATGTTAACGGTCTCTACCTATCTCCTCGTCGGTTTTTGGTATGCCCAACCTTTGGTAGTAACCGCGGCGCGAGATGCCTTTTTAACCAAGCGCGTCGGCGATATTATTTTATTGATGGGTTTGGTGGCTCTGTCCAGTTACGGAGAAGGATTGAGTTTTTCTCAGTTAGAAAATTGGGCAGTAAATAACCCTGTAGGACCTTTGACGGCGACTTTGTTAGGATTAGCCCTTATTGCCGGTCCAACGGGTAAATGCGCCCAATTTCCCCTGAATTTGTGGCTAGATGAGGCGATGGAGGGACCAAATCCAGCCGGAATCATGCGGAATTCGATCGTGGTTTCGGCGGGGGCTTATGTTTTAATTAAGCTGCAGCCAGTGTTTACCCTATCTCCGATCGCTGCCAATGTTTTAATAGTGTTGGGGACAATGACGGCAATTGGTACGTCTCTGATGGCGTTGTCCCAAATTGATATTAAACGGGTTTTATGCCACTCCACCAGTGCCTATCTCGGTTTGGTCTTTATTGCGGTGGGATTAGGTCATGTGGATATCGCTTTACTAATTTTATTCTCCCATGCGGTCGCAAAAGCCCTATTGTTTATGAGCGCAGGAGCCTTAATTCTCACCACCAGTAACCAGAATATCACGGAAATGGGGGGAATTTGGGCAAGAATGCCGGCTACGACCACGGCTTTTTTAGCAGGTTCCGCGGGGATGACGGTTTTAATGCCCCTGGGGATGTTTTGGACGTTAAAACGGTGGTTAAGTGGTGAATGGGAGATTCCTTGGTGGTTATTAGCGGTTTTAATCTTTGTTAATTGTCTTAGCATCATCAATCTCACGCGGGTATTTCGTTTAGTCTTTTTGGGACAAACCCAAAGTAAGACCCATCGCACCCCGGAAGTGGCTTGGCCGATGGCTTTGCCCATGGTAGCATTGATTTTAATCGCTTTATTGGCCCCGATTATTCCCCTACGTTGGGATTTTTGGCTATCTTTCACCAATCCCCTCCTTAATAACCGGAGTTTTACTATTGTCTGGGGTTTTCCCTTACTGATAGCCTCTGGAGTAATTGGCCTAGTTATCGGGTCAATGGTAGAGTTAAGACGAGCTTGGGCGAGACCAACTGGGTTAATCCTGCGATTCTTGCAGGATTTGTTCGCTTATGACTTCTATCTCGATCGCATCTATCAGTTTACCGTGGTTTTAGCGGTGGGGAGCTTGTCAAAAATTACCGCTTGGCTCGATCGTTATATTATTGATGGTCTGGTTAATTTGGTCAGTTTAGCGACGATTTTTAGCGGCAGTGCCTTAAAGTATAATGTTTCTGGTCAATCGCAGTTTTATGTCTTGACTATTCTATTCGGAATAGGGGGATTAATCTGGCTCTTATTAAACGGTCAATGGTCACTGATAACTGATTATTGGTCATCCCTTTTGACTCGTTGAACCCCTTATAGAAAAGGTACTGCATTAATTAGGGTCTGCTGAAAAAGTTTTTCGGTGGGGGTTGGGGGTTGGGGGTTGGGGGTTGGGGGTTGGGGTGTGGGGTGTGGGGTTTTACCCATTTTCAGGTGGTCAATTACCTAATTTTCAGGGAAAAAGTCCCGGAATTTTC
>NZ_JADBTZ010000273.1:0-20948 GCF_020245885.1 Microcystis sp. M165S2
CTGAAAGGTCGCGAAAGTCTGTGGACTTTGTGTAAGACAGTACATGGTTTTTTAACCGTGGTATGCAACGGTGGTTGAAGCAGAAACTTAAATCGTGAGGTTTAGGAATCGCCGCCCTAAAAGTGCGGCGAGGATGTCAAAGCCTTGATTTTGTCACTGATTGCAGTCCGAGAGTCTCTTAGGGTGAATTTATTTATGCTAAATCCGTTGAGTATAGGCTACTTATGAGGACAGGCACTCATGCAAAAGGGGGAATGAATAATCAGTCTTTAATAACCCGATTTAGTACTATACCATTTTTCAAGAGTAATGGCAGAGATGGTTAATTGCCCTCACCCCCAACCCCTCTCCCGTTCTGGGAGAGGGGAGTAGGAGGCAAGAGGCACTCTTGCCTCATCTCAACAAGCAATTTAAATCTGCGGGCAGCTTAGGATTTTTTACCACGACGAGATAGTAAGATACCGATGGCACCGATACCGAAAATACCCAGTGTCATGGATGGTTCGGGGACGGGAGTGGCAGTGCTCTTAAATCCACTGGTGATAAACATTCCAAAAACGTTATCATCATTGGTTGGGTTCTGTGTTTTTAAGCGCAGGAAGGTATCTCCAGGCGAGATAAAAGGAGCGGCACTAGCACTATTGCCGAGAGCGAGGTTATAGTATTCATCATCGATTCTCGGTCCATGGGAGGAGGGAGCCAATGGGTCGGGGTTAGTAGGGTCATCACCTATTCCCCCAACAGTCATTAAGGCTCCTCCTCCTACATCGACCCATTCACCGTCATCCTGTCCTCCTGCACTTGTGCTCAATCGTCGATTATTGGTCGAATTAGTGGTTACGTCAATCTGGGTGAATTGCCCACTCGGTTGACTGCTGTAACTAGAGGCGAGTGAAACCAGAAAATCTCCTCCAGTGTAAGGACTGTCAAAATCAAACTGAACTGTGTCTCCCCCGGTGCTTAGTTCCCCGTCTAAGATAACGGAGGTTAAACCTTGGGTAGAAGAATTGCTATAGGCAACGACAAGAACCGCACCATCATTCTGCCCATTCTCAACGATACTAAAGTCTTGGAGTCCTCCCGTAAAAGAGGAGGCGATGATATTGGTAACATCCCAGCGAGCAGTTTCTGCGGGATTGTTATTCGGACTAAGAATAGTTGCTGAATTCAAGGAAAGTTGATTCCCATGAAAAGTTACTCCGTAAACTGGACTTTTATTCCAGACGGAGGCGGCATAGAGATAAGCCCTCTGAATAGTAGAACCTGCTGGTATATTGGCTTGAATAATTCCGTTGTTGGAGAGGCTTCCAAAACCGTCAATAGAAAGGGCGGCGTTGGAAATGACATTTTTTGCCATCAAACTAGCGGAAGCAGGGGTAATGTTTAGGCAAAGTCCAACAGTAATCCCCAGGGGGAGTAATGAATAAGTAAGTTTTTTCATGATGGGCAGCCGGTAACAACTTTCAGATTATAGCGTTTATGATGAAGATGAAGTATGGCGGTATTTGTCATCATTTCTTGACGATCAGATAATATTCCGACGTTCCGCCGTTCTCTAAAACCAGAAACTTCGTATCTCACTGTTAAGATAACTGCTAATAGACTGCATATCTATTCATAATTTGTTTAAGTCAAATTTTTCAAAGGTAATGACAGAGATGGTTAATTGCCCTCACCCTCAACCCCTCTGCCAGAAGGCTGTTTTTTGGTATTTTTGAGACAGGTTGAGAGTTTCCAGCTTAAGATTTTCTTTATTTAGGACAGACATAGCGTGCTAACAGACTTAAAAAACTATTGGCTGCAAAATATCACTATTGCAATTAGCTTTGACAAATCCCAACACAGTCTAGACGAGAAGCGGGAAGCAATGGCAACAATTTAATTTAGTCCGACTATGATCGTACAACTTTTATACAAAGACTTGTGTGATTTGACGCAGTAAAAGAACTATTTAAGGACACAAGTAAGCTAAAACAGGCGTAATTAGTCAGCGCAATAAAAAGTTTTAATTGAGAAGGGACAGAACCTCCAGAGAACCAACTTGAGCCACTTTGCACACTTTTGTCTTTTTGTCAAATTTTATGTTAAGAAAGATGTGACACCGAATCTGTTTTTAATAGTGTGATTAACTCCCAAGTTATGGATTGTTTTTCCCTGCTCCCCGCTCCCCGCTCCCCACTCTCCACTCTCCTATACCTTTTAAATAGGATTTAGTATGACTAATGGATAGGCCTGCTACGAATAAGGAAAAATGATATTGGTATTGATATTTTGAGCTTATGCTGTCCCATCTGCTTTTTACTTGCGACTTGGTGTGAGATGATCTAGAAATGTGTATTTCATGACAAGGATAAAGAAAAGTAATGGCAGAAATTCAGTTTTCCAAGGGGTTAAAAGAACCTGTTGTTCCCGATATCCGCTTAAGTCGCACTAAAACGGGGGAGAAAGGATCGGCAAAATTTTATTTTGAGCAACCGACTATCCTCGGAGATCAACAAACTGAAGAAATCACGGGGATGTATCTCATTGATGAAGAAGGGGAAATCGTCACCAGGGAAGTAAAAGGCAAATTCATCAACGGTAAACCCACAGCGATCGAAGCTACGGTTATTTTCAATTCTCCCGCAGAGTGGGATCGTTTTATGCGTTTTATGGAACGTTACGGTAGCGAAAACGGTCTAGAATTTACTAAATCTTCCTGATTAACCAGCAAAAAACCCGCATTCAGGATCGATGCGGGTAGAGGGAAGAAATCAGAAGAAAAACCTATTTAACTTCCAACAATTCCACATCGAAAAGTAAAGTCGCGTTGGGAGGAATCACCCCACCCGCACCCCGCGCACCATAACCTAATTCTGGGGGGATAATTAAGGTACGCTGCCCACCGACTTTCATCGATGCCACTCCTTCATCCCATCCTTTGATCACTTGACCAACTCCAATGGTAAAGGTAAAAGGTTGATTGCGATCTTTGGAACTATCGAATTTTTTGCCGTCTGTGAGGGTTCCCGTGTAGTGAACAGTCACTTTTTGACCTTTTTGAGGACTTTCTCCAGTTCCTTCCACGATATCGATGTATTTTAGTCCCGAATCGGTGGTGACTGCTTGATCTAAATCCATGGAGATGATTTCCTTATTAATAGTTTGAGTGATAGCGGGTGGCTCGATTTCTGCGGCGATCGCATTGGTTTTTTCCCCCCCACCAAAGAGGGAAGCAACGATTAAAAATAAGCCACAAACCGCAATGATAGCAAAACTGAGCAAGATTTCGCGCATTGATTTCATAATTCCCTAACGCCAGAGTTTATTCTCTAAGTCTCTCACCTGCCGTTCTAATCTATCAATCCTTCCTCGCAGTTCGTCCATTTCCGATTGTCGAGGAACCCCTAAATCCTGCAAGATATTGCGGATATAGCGTTCTAAGTTATTCTCGAAGTTTCCCTGTTCGGACTTCATCTGTGTCATCAGATCATCGACAAAGTTTTTAGCCTGATCGGAATTGATTTTACCGTCTTTTACTAATTCGTCGCTCACTTCTTTGATCTTTTCTGCCACCATGGAAGTAGTGCCAATACCCATCAGCAGCAATTGTTTAATCCAGTCGCTATTATCCATTGTTTTCACACCTTTCAAGGAGACGGGGACAAAAATATCCCTATTCCATTATGGACTTTTGCGGCGGTAACGGCAGAGCGATCGAGCAGATAACTCCCCAAGGCTATCCCGGTGGAACTACCCCCATCTAGGTTTAAACCGTCTTTTGCCGCCATTAACAGCAAAATTCGGGCTAATTCGCCTAAAGTTGCCCCCCTTCCCCCGACACGATTATGGATAGCCACTAGCAAAATTTTTCCTTCTCGACTGACGGCGATCGCACTACGGGAAGCCTGTTGATTTTGGAATGCAGGACTAAATTTTTCGGCATTTCCGTCCAAAACTATGCGCCCATTCTGCAATAATAGGGGGCCAGCACCTAAAATCTGGGGATAATCAGCAAAATCTCTCGGTAGGGTGACGCTATCGAGGTTGACTCTTTCACCAATATTTAAATTAATCTCTGTCTTTCGGCAGATGACTAAATAACCATTTTCTGGTATGGCGATACTATCCTGTGGGAAAAGATTATTTAATTTCTCCGTTATGCGATCGCCTTGGACGACTAACCCAGTTTCGCGCTCGGTGAGGGGATGATAATTACTCCCCCAATCGCGAGTATAACGACTGCAGCCGGCTGTCAGGAAAGCACTATTTAACTGGGTTAGGGGAAAACGTTGTCCAGTGGCAGTAATGAGAGTTTCCTCTAAACTGAGGCGATCGATCCTGATCTGACCACGATTATCCCATGCGATCGCTCCTCGGTTTAAAATTGGTCCGGATAACCATTTGCCATCGACACGAATTGCCCCCAAAGGTAACTGATTATTACGATTAAAAAAGCCGCCATTAATCATCGCTACCGCATTACTTTCGCTATTAATCGTGATCAGGGGATTAGTGCCGCGCATTGAGGTGGAATTAGCGGTAATTGGTTTAATAGTTATCTGGGGATTTCTGGGATCGATTTCTAACCAAGTCACGGGAAACCAATCTTTGTCTAACTGGATATATTTTTGATTCCAGATTAACCCTGGTTGCCAAACAATGCGCTTTTCATCCATAGCATCGGGACGAGAATCAATAATAATTCGGGGAGGATTATCCACACTGCTGATCTGTAATCCGTAGGCAGTGGGAAGATTGATTTTTAAACGACTGATCACTCCATTATTTTCTAAGGAAGTGATCTGAGTGGGTAAGTTATTATTGGAGTTGCCTAGATCATCTTCATCGTTATTTTGGTTACTGTTGCTGCTAGTTTGGGGTTGAAACCTAGAGATAAGCGATTGCTGGGCATTTCCTTCTAGGGTAATCACTGCTTGATTTTTTGCCTGACTAACTTGCCAAAAGGTCGGGCGATCGAGTTGCATAATAATCCGTTGTACTGCTCCATAATTTTCTAGCTGAATATCTTGAATCTGGGGAGCAGAAAAGTTAATAGTTAAACTATCGCCATTAATAGTGGTTGTTGCACCCGTTGTTAGTAAAATATCCGTAACGTCTAGCCAGCGATCGGAATTGATAAAATTAGCTGATAAAGTTTGTAAATTAAACCAGCTTATCGGTTGCTTTTTCGGATCATTTGTGCTAAGAAAATCCATGCCGAATAATTGTCTTGCTCCCGTGTCACTCATGGCAATTCTGGTAATATTTCCTACTGTCCACTGTCGCCAAGGAATAGAGAAAGAACGACCATTAAGAATAATTGTTCGTCCCTGTTGCTGGTTTGATAAATCCCTAGAAGCTAAAGTTATTGGTGATCTATGATCGGCTAAAGATATAGCTGGACTGCCGATAATTATCAAGGAAGTTACCGTTAAACAGATAGATTTGATAGTCAGGGAATTTAACTTCATAATTATCTCCCTAAATCACCTTGTTTAAGGGGAAAATTGACGATTTATATCCTTGGCAAGAGAGGCTAGAAGGGACTATATTTTTTTGAACAATAAACTCTAATAATTGTTCAGTTGTTACTACGATAGGTTTAGAGTTAGATAGATAACTAGAGGCTTTTTTAAGTTTTTGATCGTAGGTAACTAAATAATCACAATTAGCGGCACTACTTAAGATTAAAACATCATTCGAGTCTGCCAAAATATTGCGAATATCTCTAGCATTTTGACAATATTTATCAAGTTTAACTAAATCAAAATCCAAGATAGTCACCTTTTCTTGAATCCGATCGACTATTTCAGGATGATTACGAACTTCTGCTAAAAATAATAACTCTTGTAAAACGATCGCATTAATAGCAAGACAAACGCGATCGAGAAATACTCGATCGAATAAATGTACACTGGCTAGATCTCCTCGTAGATAAGAAATCAAAACATCAGTATCTAAAAAAACTAGAGGCTTCTCCATTGATTTTCTTCTCCTTGATGATAAAGAGCAATGATTTTTTCCGTGACTTCTGCAATACTGAGATGATCGCTATTAACTTCGATCGCATCTGCGGCTTTTCGCAGGGGTGCTAGGGAGCGATTACTATCCAAATAATCCCTTTTTTCAATCTCTTGGGTTAATTCTGCGAGACTAATACCCCCATTTCCCTGCGCTTCTAAGTCTTTCAATCTTCTTCTGGCTCTTTCTTCGGGTGTTGCTGTCAAGAAAATCTTTAATTCCGCTTCTGGGAAAACATTAGTACCAATATCCCGACCTTCGACGACTATTCCCCCTGACATTCCCATCTCTCTTTGCAGGGTGACTAACTGCTGTCGCACCGCTTTTTGAGCGGCAATTCTGGACACTTGCGCGGTAATTGCGGGAGAGCGAATCTCTAAAGTCACATCCTGCCCATTAATCTTCACTATAGTCACATTTTCGGGACTATCGGCCGGAATTATTGCTATCTTCGCTAAAGATAATAACTCGGCGATGGCCGCTTCTGCGGACAAATCCAGACCGGAATTCACCACTAACCATGTCACCGCGCGATACATCGCACCGGTATCAAGATAGGTTAACCCCAATTTTTCGGCTACTAAGCGCGTTACTGTCGATTTTCCCGCTCCAGCAGGTCCATCAATAGCGATAACTGCCCGACGTTGACGCAAGATAATATTATCAATTAAACGGGTTTGACCGATCGATCCGGCGATCGCTAACAAGCCCCCTGTCTCGATCTGCTCGATCGGTTGTAAACTCTGGGGATGGACTAAATCCAGATACTGACAGCGAAATTCTGGTACTCTGTCGAGATTTTTTTGAACAATAGCCAGTAGTTTTTCCCTTTGTCTTTCCCCTAAATGAAAACTTTCGAGAGCTAATTGCAAACTTTTGACGATAATTGTCGCTTTTTCCCTTTCTGCGGTCGATAGATACTGATTGCGAGAACTAACTGCTAATCCCGATGTTTCTCTCACTGTAGCACAAGCGCGAATCTCGATCGCTAAATTTAAATCCCTGACTAATTGCCGGATAATCGCTAACTGTTGGGCATCCTTTTCGCCAAAATAGGCGATCGTCGGTGCAATTATATTAAACAACCTAGTGACAATTGTGGCTACTCCCTGAAAATGCCCCGGACGAAAAGCACCACATAACCCGCTAGTCAGAGAAATCGGGGGAATAACTGCGGTTATGTCCTCAGAATCACCAATTCCTAAAGTTTCCGCACTAGGAGCAAAAATAGCAGCAACTCCCAAGTATGCACACAATTGGCGATCGCTGTCAAGGCTGCGGGGATAGCGAGAAAAATCCTCTGTGGGAGCAAATTGTAGAGGATTAACAAAAATACTGACCACAGTTATCTCCGCTTCGGCCACTGCGCGCCGAATTAGACTAGCATGACCTTTATGGAGAGCGCCCATGGTTGGCACAAGGGCAATACTGCGATCATGGCGATAATCAGCCAAAAAAGTGCGTAAACCGGGGATTGTTGTGAATATTTGCACAGGTTTCACTCCTTTAATCGCCTATTCCACTACTATTCGCCATTGCTTCTAGTCCATCGGCTTTAAATAATAACATCCCATCGCCTCTTTCTGCCCAATAATTCCTTTTTGTCTCCAAATTCTATAGATTAATGGCAAAAAAGACTTGACAAAATCCCTCGATTTGACATATACTTTTTAGTATAATGGGAATCCGTGTCGAAATATATATAAGCCTTTTTAGTTCCGATATAAGTTTGTCCGAGAACCAATCGAGAAAACCATAAACGGGTCATTCGAGGAGCCTTATGCCACAATCTAGATCTGAGGTTATTTCAGTTAAAGTTAAAGAAAATGTCACCGTCTTAGTAGAAGCGAGAAGTTTCGGTGGTGAACGGGAAGTATCCGATCAATTATTTGACTTTCAAAGTGTGGCTGATACAATTGAGGCAATTACCGAATCGATCGCTGCTACGATAAATAAAGTGCAACCCAAAAAGGCCACCGTAGAGTTTGGGGTAGAAGTCACGGTAAAATCCGGTAAACTAACCGCTTTAATTGTGGAAGGTGAGGGAAAGGGAAATTTAAAAATTACCCTGGAATGGGGAGGATAAATTGATTAAATGCTTACCCCGGAATCTCTACCCTCGCACACTGTCAGTTTAAAGTTAATCTATGGGTCAGGAACAGGCTTTTTTGTGGGACAAGGGTTAATTTTGACCTGTCTTCATGTGGTGAAAGATGCGCGGGATAATCACGAGACTATCGAGATAATTTGGCAAGGTCAAATTTCTAGTGCCAAAATTATCAACTTGCCGAATTTAGACGGGATCGATTTGGCTCTTTTACAATTAAACTCTCCTTTAGATCACAAATATATCGATTTTGATCAAGATTTACAATTAACAGATAAATTATACACTTTTGGCTATACCAATGATTATCCGAACGGTGATCCTAGCGACTTTGAGTATATAGGTTTAACCGGGGATGAAAACCCCCTAATCAAGTTTAAATTAGGGCAAGTACAACCCGGTTTTAGTGGTTCACCGCTTTTAAATTTACGCACGGGGAAAGTGTGCGGAGTGGTGAATAAAACCAGAGATGAGTACAGTGATTTGGGAGGAAGAGCGATTCCAGTTCAGACTATTTTTAAATATTTTCCGCAATTACAACCCCAAAAAAATGCCAATAATCCTTTTATACCCACTTCCGGAGGTATTAAAGAAATTCAGCAAATTTTTGGACGAGAACAAGAAATTAAAGATATTTTTGAGATTTTAAATTCCGGCAGTAGTGCAGCTATTATCGGGGAACGCGGTACGGGAAAAACCACGCTGCTTTGGGGACTTTACCATCAAGCAAGGGAGTATCTGCGTAGTCCTCGAAAACCCTTGTATCTGAACTTAGAAGGATTAGTAGGAGATAAGGATTTTTATTATGAATTATGTCATCAGATTGGTATAGCTGCAGATTATGATAAACCGCTCAAAGGAACTAGATTAACTAGGGAATTAGAAAAACATAAAATCCTGTTATTATTGGATGTGGTAGATAATATGACTCAAAAATATTTCAGCTATCAGCTTAGAAGTCAATTAAGAGAGTTGGCTAATCGTCCCGATCCACCTTTAAGATTAGTAGTAGCGGCTAATCGTCCCCTTAATGTTTTATTTCCTGATAATAAAGGAGGTGATTCACCTTTCGAGGGAATTTGTCTAGAATGTCCGGTTAGATTATGGAATCAAGCTAAAATTCAAGAGTTTATTAGTCATCGTCTAAGTCAAACAGGAGTGACTTTTACCGAGGAGGAAATAAATTATCTTGTTAGGCAAAGTCAAGGAAAGCCGCGAGAGGTAATGCAAAGTTGTTTTAAACTTTATCAAAGCAAAATCAATAACTCAGCATCCCAAACTTAGATTATAAAAACTTCCTTTGAAAATGCGAACTTGTAGGGATTTAACACTGTTAAATCCTCCTCACTCAAAGTTTCAGGACACAACCGTTTCAGGACACAACCGTTTCAGGACACAACCGTTTCAGGACACAACACGGTTGTGTCCCTACGAGATTATATGGTTTTTGTGGTAAATTAACACCAATGAAGGGCTTGCGCCCAAAATGTAACATTTACGAACACTTTACACCATGATGTCGAGAGAACTATTTATTCGGCAACCGTTGAGCAAAAAAAATCAATTAATAGCCCATCACCGGGTAAATAGCCAGAGATAAAAATTATGAAGGAAAGCACCGTCCCCAGAATTAATCTCGCCCCTAAACTCAGACGCAATTTATCTTTATGGAATCCCTTTGATTATCTTTTGCTGTTGTACTGGGTTTTTTATTTTCCCCAAGCAGTGCGCTGGTATGTGGAAACGAGAGGCGGCGGCGATAAATTCCAAGAACAGAAAACATGGCGCGATAAAAGGCAATTTCTCCGCGACCATCCCGTACAATTGCGACTATGGATTCAGGGTCTTCTCTTAACTGTAATTACCCCTCTAATTATCTGTAGCATAGCAGCAAATTTAGGACTTTCTGTTGATCGGGTGCGCGTGCTGTGGGGCGTGCTGTGGGGCGTGCTGTGGGGCGTGGTGTGGGGCGTGCTGTCGGGCGTGGTGTGGGGCGTGCTGTGGGGCGTGGTGTGGGGCATGCTGTGGGGCGTGGTGTGGGGCGTGGGGTTGGGCGTGGTGTCGGGCGTGGGGTTGGGCGTGGGGTTGGGCGTGGTGTGGGGCGTGGTGTGGGGCGTGGGGTTGGGCGTGGGGTTGGGCGTGCTGTGGGGCGTGGTGTCGGGCGTGGTGTCGGGCGTGGTGTGGGGCGTGGTGTCGGGCGTGGGGTTGGGCGTGGTGTCGGGCGTGGTGTCGGGCGTGGTGTCGGGCGTGGTGTCGGGCGTGGTGTCGGGCGTGGTGTCGGGCGTGGTGTCGGGCGTGGTGTCGGGCGTGGTGTGGGGCGTGGTGTGGGGCGTGGTGTGGGGCGTGGCGTTTATATTCGCCTTTTTCCGTCTTGATAATTGGCTAATCGGGCTTTTTGCTGGCCCCCAAGGGCGACTTTTTCCCCGTATTACCCTTCTACCGCTGCTGGGGTTAACCTCGACTCTACAACAATGGTTACAGCAAGACTGGGAAACAGCTATTAATAACCTCAATCAATACCTTCAGTACAGCCGCCAGTGTATTCCTGTCCTTGTCGCCGTTAATCGCGTTTTATCGCAATTCCCAGAGGCAGAAATTATCTATCGGGTCTCCCGTCTGGCAGAAAATCCCTCCGATTGGGAATTGTTAAAATATGCGTCCGCGAAACCGTTTTCTCTTCCTCGCAGCAAAATCCGTCTAGATACTCCTGCTCGCGCCGCTGCTGCTGGTTTTTGGTATCTTCACCAACAGGAAACCGAAAAAGCCGAAAAAGCCTTTGCTGTGGTACGTTCCCTCGCCTACGGGGAAGAAATGTATAGCCTAGCCCAAACTTTACACCGATTTAGTCAGGCAGCAACTCCCGATGGTATCGCTTCCCTGAAAGTTGCCCCTATTGCCGCAGAACCGTCATTACGTCCGCAAACTTGGCAAGCTATCAACAGTTTCAATCGAGTTATCGCAGAAATGGCTTTAGTCCAGAGAAGTTACTCCCAACAGACTAGATCCCTCGCTCTTAATCGGATTATCGGGGAATTAAGGGATATAAGCGACCAACAAGCGGCCAATTTACCCCAAGCAGAAAAAGAATTAATCCTTTCTATGGCCGAAAAATGGGCAAAAATTAGCACATCCATCGCGGGAACGGTGGGAACGGTGACTATTACCCAACCGATTCCTAATCCCTACATTATCGGTGATCCGGTGATCGGTAAACGCTTTGTTGGTCGTGGGGATATCCTGGGGGAACTTCAGTCAATGTGGTCGGGAGATAACCTATCCTCCGTGGTTCTCTATGGTCATCGTCGCATGGGTAAAACTTCGATTCTACGCAATCTGGAGGCATATCTCCCACCAGCTATCTCGGTTATCTACATTAATTTACAGCGCGTGGCCACAGTAACCAGCCTAGCCGAAGTTCTCCTGAATATGGCTGAGGAAATCGCCAAAACTTTAGCAATTGATGCCCCAGAAGAGGAAAAAATCTCCCAACATCCAGAAATGTATTTTAATCGTTATTTAGATCGTCTGATAAGCCAGATTCTGCCGGAAAAAGCCAAAACCGGTTTAATTATTGCCCTCGATGAGTTCGAGATAATTGAGGATTTAATCAAAGCGAATACCCTCCCCCGGAATTTCCTCGGCTATCTGCGTTCCCTTGTCCAGAGTAGTCCGCGTCTAGCTTTTGTTTTTGCCGGATTACATACCCTAGAGGAGATGACTGCCGATTATTTTCATCCTTTTTTTGGCAGTGTTTACCCGATTCCAGTTAGTTTCCTCTCTCCGGAGTCCACTCGCGTTATCCTCGCTAATCCCGTTGGGGAAGACGAGGATTTTCCCCTAGACTATACCCCAGAAGCTTTGGACAAAATTTATCAACTTACCCACGGTCAACCCTATCTAGTGCAACTTATCGGGTTTCATCTGGTACGTTTTTATAATAAACAGGTCTTTGAGTTGCAACGTCCCCAAGATATTCGTTTTCAGGTGGAAGATGTGGAAAAAGCTATCGATGCTGAGTTTTTCCAAAGGGGAAATTATTATTTTACGGGTGTCTGGAAACAGGCTAAACAAGATGCGGCCGGACAAGGGGAGATTTTAATAGTTCTTTCTTCCCATCTGCAAGGATTAACCCGGGCAGATTTACTGTCCAGCACCGGACTAACTGCCACAACTCTCGACCTGGCCCTAAAAACCCTTGAAAATCATCATGTCATCGAATGCCAAGACTCCCGTTATCAGATTGCTGTGGAATTATTCCGTCGTTGGCTATCGGCAAAAATGGCCTAAATTCTTTTGTTATATTTTTGGCTAATATGTCAGTCCCAAATAGGGGGGTTACAGGGCAGCACGGATTCCCACTATAACAAAATAATAGAACAAATCTGGGAATTTGTCAAGGCCTTGGCAATTTTCCGGTTAAAATTGTTTGTTGAGATGGGGTAAGGGGCAAGACCCGCCCTGCCCCGACGAAAAACTTTAGTATAATCAAGAACAGTGAGTATTTATTAGCTTTTCTGTCTAAGATTGATGTTAAAGGCTGTTCTGTTCGATTTTAATGGGGTGATCATCAATGATGAACCGATCCATCAGGAGTTAATCAATGAAATCTTGATCGGGGAAAATTTGCTGCCCCTAGGGTCGGAATTTGCGGAGTTATGTCTGGGGAGAAGCGATCGCGTCTGTTTGCGTAATGTTCTCACCCGTCGCGGTCGTCAAGTGACCGAGGAATATCTGACTAAGTTAATTAACAAAAAAGCGAGTTTATACCGAGAAAGATTAGAAAAATTAGAGAAACTTCCTATTTATGAGGAGATATACTCTTTTTTAGAACGGGTTAAGGCCAGAGAACTACAAATCGGTTTGGTGACGGGAGCAATACGCTCGGAAGTGGAATCAATCTTGCAACGGGTGGGCCTTGGGGATTACTTTAGTGTCATTGTCACCGGTGATGAGATTAGCACCAGTAAACCTCAACCAGATGGTTATTTACTGGCCGTGGAAAGATTCAATCGTTGGAATTTTAATCTACAGTTGCAACCCCAGGAATGTCTGGTGATTGAAGATACTTTTGTCGGTTGCGAAGCGGCAAAAAGAGCGGGAATGCAGGTGGTGGGAATCGCTCATACCTATCCCTTCCATTTTATGCAGAGAGTGTCCAACTGGGCGATCGATAATTTCTCCCAACTAGATCTCGATCGCGTGGAAGAAACTTTTAGCCAAATCGGGGAAATAAAGGAGCGATCGGGACTTTAGAGGCGATTAACAAGCCGAAAAGCCCTACTTGCAAAAATCGGCAATTCGTGTTATACTAACGAAAGTGCTAAGAAAATGCGGGTGTAGTTTAGTGGTAAAACCCTAGCCTTCCAAGCTAATGATAGGGGTTCGATTCCCCTCACCCGCTTAGGCTGTTGTGCAGTAAACGTCTAAGGAATTATCGGTAATATCAAGGGCGATTCTGACTTAGCGATCGCTATCTTCTAAATATCTCTGCAAATCTTTGGTGCGCTGCTCGGTGACATCTGCCAAACAAAAACCGTAAATCATGGGAGCCATCGATCCTCCCTCATAGGCACTTCTTTCAAATTCGCAACTGCTGTCTCTAAACTTAATCCAAGCTTGTTGGGCGCTAATTAATTTTTGTTTGCGAGCAGCTGACAGTTTTGGCAGTAGTTGTCGATAAACTTGATTTAACTTGCGATCAGCGTTTTGATAAGCTATGCTGGCACAAATGTTCATTTCGCTTTGAGTCTGGGGATTGTTACAGTTAGGGCGTTGAGCTAGTTGCAAGTTCGTCGCTGCAGATGTGGGACTTGCAATGCCACGGGTAGCCATCCCGACAGCCAACAAACTTGCTATGCTTAATACGGTTAGTAAAAACTTACCCATGGCTATTTATTCTATGATCGTAAGAACAGGATAACAGAAATGCGATCAAAGCGATAGGGAGCTTCTTTAATTTCGCTTTCCCAGAATTGGACTCGGTTTCGTTCATTTATTCGCTTGCTTAACTCTATTTCATTATTTCCCAAAAAGAAAATCCGAGGAGTTGATAACTAAAAAACCCAGACGGGAACTCGTTTATAAGCGGGGGTTCCACAGCGAGGGTCGATTTTAGCCTTGAATAAAACATTGGCTTCGGGATAAAACATAAAGCCAACACCTTCGCGAATCGGACCGAAAATAATTTCAATATTCTCTAATTTGCCGGCATCTCCTTGAACGGTGACTCGTTGATGTTCTTGAAAGCTGGCTTTTTTGGCATCTTCGGCGTTCATCAATAAACAATGACGGTGGGGCATTCCCCGATATTTATCACCCACTTGATAAACGACGGTATTATGTTGTCCATAACTGCGTCCTGTTCCGAGAATCAGGGCAATTCCGGGGGCATTTTCCGGTTGGTTGAAATCTTGCTTTTCCGGTGCTTTTAAAGTGGGTAAAGGGGTGACGGACATTTGCGCTTTTCCGGTCGATGTCGGAAAATGGGGTTCGGGAAAAATCCGTCCGCTAATGGTAAACTCTGTTTGGGTTTGATCTAATTGCCCGATTTTTTGATAACCCGGAATCGTTTTGGCGATTAACTGACGAATATAGGCGGTGTCGTGTAATCTCGACCAATCAATCGGGTTTGTGCCTAAAACCTTGACGGCAATATTTGTTAATAGTTCTACTTCCGAGATGATATCGACATCAGAACCCTGTAGATGACTGCTTCCCCGCTCGTTAAAACGGACAAAATTATTGCCCGATTCGGTTGTTGTCGGGTGAGGATTTTCAAAACGAGCGAAGACGGGTAAAATTACCGTATTTTGTCGGGCTAATCCGTGAAAATGTCCTAAATTTGGCTTAGTAGCCACATAAAAAATCGTATCAATTTGTGCTAAGGCTTTTTTGGCTTGAGTTAAATCTGGATTTGCCCCATAAAGATTACCTCCCAAACAGAAAAGGGTGTTGATTTTTCCCCGTTCGGCCGCTTCAATTAATGCCCTGGTATCATAACCGCCGGTTATATTTAATGGCTTTCCTAAAAGTTGAGAAAGTGCCTCGGCGATTTCCCGACGTAATTTCACCGTAACGCCCATAGAACCGAAGCCCTGTACATTAGAATGACCTCTGATTGGCATGGTTCCTGCACCTATTTTACCAGCATTACCTGTAAGTAAAGCTGTATTAGCAATACTGATAATATTATCGACACCATTTTCCTGTTGTGTAACCCCCATCGCCCAAGCGAAAACCACTCGCTCTAAATTGCCGAAAAGGGCGGCGGTTGCTTCAATTTCTTCTCTAGATAAACCGCAGGTTTTAGTAATGGTTTCCCAGGGTATTTGTCGGGCATAATCTATAACAGATTGCCAATTTTCTGTATGGGATTCGAGATAATCCCACCGGACTAAATTTTGTTCGATCAAAGATTTTTGTAATCCGACGAATAGGGCGGTATCGCTACCCGGAATCGGCTGTAGGTAGAGAGTAGAAATATCGGAACCGCCCCGCAATAGGGATTTAATCGGAAAAGCGGGCGAGGAGAATTTGACCAATCCGACTTCAATTTGCGGGTTAATAATAATAATTTTACCGCCGCGATCACGAATTTGAATTAATTCATTCATCAGGCGAGGATGATTAGCGGGGGCGTTAGAACCGATCAATACCACACAATCGGCTTGTTTTAAACTTTCCAGACTGACCATCGAAGTCCCGGAGCCGAAAACCTGTTTTAATCCTACGGTCGAGGCGGCATGACAGAGATCGGAACAATCGGCTAAATTATTACTTCCTAATGCCCGGAAAAACAATTGTAAGAGATAGGCGGCTTCATTAGAAGAACGTCCCGAACTATAGGAGGCCAGAGTCTCGGACGGTTGACGAAAAGCTTGTTCAGCTAATCGATAAACTTCTTCCCAGCTAATACGTTGATAGTGACTTTCTCCAGCTTTTAAGAGAACGGGATAACTGAAACGACCCAGGCGATCGCATTCTAAGGAGGTTAAGGACTGTAATTGAGCGAGATGATAGGTCTGAAAAAAATCGGTTTTAATACCCGGCATTAATTCGGAAGTAATCGCTTCGACACTTTTGAGACAACGTTGCAGACTTTCCCCCGCTTCGTTGACAAAACCGCCCTTTTGTCCTCCCGTTCCCCAAGCGCAAGCTAAACAGGCACTTTTATGATTTAAGGTTTGCCAGAGTTTAACCCCTTGAGGAGAGAGGGTTTTTTCTGCCCAATATTGCAATAGGGGAAAACCCCCACCCGCTTCAATTTTGTTGGATGTTTCCCGTTCTTTCATCGCCTTTTCTCCCGATTTTTCCTCAAATCCCTCCGATAGGGAGAGTGTACCCAATACAGTTGAGTTTATCACTATTTTTCAAAAAGTGCATTACCAAGGGATAAACGACTGGGCAAGCTACGGTTAGTTGTTGACAATATCTCATGATTGTGATTTTATCAGACTAGGGAGAGGTATATTAAAAATGATAATTCCGATGGATGAAAATGAAGACTTTCAACATTTAGAAGAGATGATCGCCAATCTCCAAGTAAAACAGAAACAGATTCTGAAAGGGATGTTAGATTATCCGATTCAAATTGATTCGGCAATTCGGATACTTTCCGATCCATCTCGGCAATTGGCAACAACTCCTAATAATATAACCAGAATACATAAAATACTTAAAGAATTGGAAAAACAAGGATTGGTTAGGTGTCGCAACCGTCAATATTCTTTGACCGAGTTGGGAAGGGAAATAGTAAAACACCTTAGCAATAAGAGTCTAACCCCAAGACGGGATGCACAGAGAAAGGAAAGACTTAAAAAAAGTTACGATTTTTTAGAACTCCATAGGCAGGGATTAAGCTATCAGCAAATAGCGGATAAATACGGCATAAGTCGGGAGCGCGTCCGTCAAATTCTTTCTACCAACCCCGAATTTGAAGCTTATCGGCAAAAACAAAAGGAAAAAAATTATCGCTGAACGACTGAAAGAAGGGTAGAGGAAACTAGATTTATGGAAGAAATATTGGATTTTTATACCCTGTGAATAGGAACGACCTATTATGTGGTACGGTAAGTAATTTCTAGGGGATCATTTTTAATCCATTGACTATGATTGATCAATAAACCTTGAGATAGGTTGCACACCATGAGCGAATACCAATATTACGAATTTCAAGCGATCGATCGCCCCCTCACCCAAGAGGAAAGGGCTGCCATAGGCCAGCTATCGAGCCGCGTCAAACCGACGGCAACGAGTGCCAGTTTCACCTATAGTTACGGCGATTTTCGAGGCGATACCAAACAAGTGCTGGCTCGGTATTTCGATATTATGTACTACATCGCCAACTGGGGAACACAGCAATTAATGTTTCGTTTTCCCAAATCCCTGATCGACCGAGAAGCAATTGAACTTTACTGTATTGATGATTATATCAGCTTATCTTTTGTGGGAGATTGGGCAATTTTAGATTGGGAATTTAGTCAAGAAGAAGGTTTTAATGACTGGATAGAAGGAGAAGGGATTCTATCGGAATTGATAGGATTACGCCAAGAAATTCTCCAGCAAGACTATCGAGGATTATATTTAGCTTGGCTGAAAGCTATTGCCTTATCCGAGGGATATATAGACATCGATAACACCCAACTAGAACCTCCTCTACCCCCCGGACTAAATCAACTTTCTGCATCTCAAAAGGCTTTTATAGAAATCTTTGAATTGGACGAACACTTATTAAATGTTGCTTGTGCATCCAGTGGTAAACTAACAACTATCTCTGAGCAAACTTGGCAACAAGCTATTAGCCAATTATCGGCTTCTGAACGCCAAGATTTCTTATTAAGATTGGCTAAAGGAGAACCGAATTTATCTGCCAAATTCAAACAAAAGCTGTCTCAATTAATCCCTACTTCTCCCGCTTCTAACCAGCCTCGACGTACGATCCAAGAACTTCTTGAGGCTGCTGCTGAGGAAGGAAAAAAGGCAGAAAAACGGCGACAACAAGAAGCGGAAGCCAAGCGAATTGAGGAACTACAAACTTTAGCTAAACGGGAAGCGCAAGTTTGGCAGCAAGTCGAGTCCCTAATTCAGAAAGCCCAGTCTAAACCCTACGATGAGGCTGTTAAATTGTTAGTCAAATTAAGAGACTTAGCCGAATATCAAAACCGGTTGCCCGTTTTCCAAGAGCGTCTGAACCAGATTTACGAACAGTACAGTAACAGGTCTGGGTTGAAGAGGAGGTTACAAGAAGTGGGACTTACTGACAGTAAGTGAATCGCTCTTGAATTTTCGGCGGCTGCATCTCAATTTTGCAGAAATATCTATATTACATTTTGGGCGCATCGATCAACTCACTGACCGATGCGCCCCTACCATTGGCGCAATAACTGACAAGCGATCGGTTTTTCCTCCGGGGTAGCGTGGAACGTGATCCCAAGGAATCTTTTTCACTGGAAAGACGATCTGTTAATGTACGGCTGTAATGCCTGATTTTGTCCTATAGGTCTAATAAAGTTGTTAAGTATTGCCCTTATCGATCGAGATCGGGTTAGCTTTGAGATAGCAGTGAGCATTCAGCTTTAAAAAATATAATAACTGCTAACCGAATCACTGATAAGGGGGTTTTTTCATGGCTTTTAGCCGTTCTAGCGGTATTTTGCTTCATCCCACCAGTCACCCCGGTCGTTACGGGATTGGAGAACTAGGTAGGGAAGCCTATCAATTTATCGATTTTTTGGCTCAAAGTGGTCAAAAACTCTGGCAAATTCTCCCTTTAGGCCCCACAGGCTACGGTAACTCTCCCTACATGAGTTTTAGTGCCATTGCTGGCAATCATCTCCTGATTAGTCTCGATATTCTTCGGGAGAAAAACCTGCTTAGTCATGCAGATTTAGAGGATATTCCCGATTTTCCCCTCGATCAAGTGGATTTCGATAAATTGATCGCTTGGAAAATTCCCCTACTTAGAAAGGCGGCGAGCAATTTTGTCAAGGGTTCTGACACAATTCTTTACAAACAGTTTGCCGGCTTTTGTGCTGGCAATGCTGATTGGTTAGAGGATTACGCCCTATTTATGGCCCTATCCCACGCTTACCAGGGTAAAGCATGGATGGAATGGCCGACAGAAATTCGCGAACGTCATTGGGGTGCGTTGGAAACACCGAAACAGGAGTTACAAGAGGAGATTTTTCTGCACAAATTCCTGCAATTTGAGTTTTTTGAGCAGTGGTTAGCCCTAAAACGCTATGCTAACGCTCTTGGTATCGAGATTATCGGTGATATCCCCATTTATGTCTCCCATAATAGCGCTGATGTTTGGGCAAATCCCCAGGTTTTCCGACTAGATACCCAAACCGGTAATCCCTTGGAAGTGGCAGGGGTTCCCCCGGATTATTTCTCAGCAACGGGTCAATTATGGGGAAATCCTCTTTATAACTGGGATTATCTCAAAAATACGGGCTTTGACTGGTGGGTACGCCGTTTAAAAGGGGTTCTTTCCCTAGTCGATATCATCCGTATCGATCATTTTCGCGGATTAGAAGCCTATTGGGCGGTGGCTTTTGGCCAGGAAAACGCCATTAATGGTCGTTGGCTGAAGGCCCCGGGTTATGATCTCTTTAATACCATCCGGGATCGTTTGGGTAAATTGCCGATTATTGCCGAAGATTTGGGCGATATTGACCAAGCAGTCCTAGATTTTCGCGATCACTTTGCCTTCCCCGGTATGAAAATTCTCCACTTTGCTTTTGGGGGTGATGCGGGTAATCCCTATCTTCCTTTTAACGTCGAACGCAACTGTGTGATTTATACCGGCACTCACGATAATAATACTACTCTGGGCTGGTTTCAAGATAACGCCAATGACTACGAAAAAGCGCGACTTTATCAATATCTTGGCGCTCCCAGTGGTCAGGGAGTGGCTTGGGATCTGATTCGACTTGCCTATAGTTCCGTGGCTAATCAGGCGGTCGTACCGTTACAGGATGTGTTAGGTTTAGGATCGGATGCGCGCATGAATACTCCCAGTGTCGCAGAAGGCAATTGGTCATGGCGCTATCGTCAGGAAGCTTTAACCGGAGAATATAGCGACAGATTGCGAGATTTAGTCAATCTTTTTGGCAGAAATCGTTAAATCTAAACCCTTTTGTCGAGACGTTACCCCTAACGTCTCTTTTAGTCCGGTTAATCTTGGCGAGAATTTTTTAGCAATCTTTGCCGGATGCGATCGAGATTTTCTTGACTATTGACGGGTAAATGGGGTAGGGGTAATTCTAAATTGGGCCAATTACTCAAATCATGGCAGGGACAGGATAAACCCGATTGGCCCAGTACCTCAATTGGTACGGGTATAGTACAACGAGCGCAGGGATGAAATTCCCATTGAGGGGAAAGTAAGTCTTGGATAGTTTGTTGAGTACCTTCTAGGTAACAATCGCCACTTTCAGGAGCGAGCATTTTTTGCCAACAATCTTCAAACTCCGCTGAATAGCGATCGCCATTGAAAATTGGCAGCGGAAATAGCATAGCTTGGTTTTTGGGACAAATAACTTTTTTTCCCAATTGAAACCAATGGGCGAGATATTGTTTAACTGCGGAGGTGTCTGACATATAGTATGTGTGGAGGCTGCCCTGATTATCGAAAATTTGGGTTAAAACCCCGTCGTAAAACGACGGCTTTTCTTGATCTTTAATATAGCACTTAAGAACTTCCAGGGTTGCACCTCCTACAGAAGAAACAAAATAACTAGGAGACCAAAGAGCATCTTTCCCATAGGGTTTAGGATAGCCAGCTTGTCCATACCTGCGACTAGAAACCCCTTTTAAAGAATTAACCATTACAGAA
>NZ_JADBTZ010000274.1:0-8397 GCF_020245885.1 Microcystis sp. M165S2
GTGAAGCACTAGAAGTATTATTAAGCCGAAAAAAAGACGGTTTTAAATATCCCGCACCTCAAACGATGTCCTATAAAGAAATAGAAACGATTTTCAAGGAAAAATTAAATCAAATAATTGAGGAATAGAAATCGTGCGTTACGCGATTATTATCGAAAAAGCTGAAAATAACTATTCTGCTTATGTTCCCGATTTACCTGGTTGTGTTACTACCGGTAAAACCCTAGAGGAAATCGCAGAAAATATGATTTATATATTTCGGATGCTGTGCTTCAAGAACTAACCAACGGAAACTATCCGCGTAAAGCTGAAATTATTCATTTGGTTTCGACGATTCCTTTACTACCGCCGACTTCTGCTCTTGAACAAGTTGTCGAGTTTTATCTTGCCAACTATGTCATGCCAAGGTCTCTTGTGGGCGACGCTCTACATCTTGCCTATGCCAGCTATTTCGACATTCAATATCTCGTTACTTGGAATTGCAACCACCTAGCGAATGCTAACAAACGGAAGCATATTCGCGTTATCAATGCCCGCCTTGGTTTGTCAACACCTGAAATTGTCACACCACTTCAACTATTCAAAGAGGAGAATAACTTATGATCCACTCAGAGATTTTGCAAGAAAAAGATAAAACTCAAACAAGATTATCGGAGGAATGCACGTCTATCCATGACTATTTAGTTAAGTCTCGCATTGCTGCGGAAAAGGCTGCGGAATCCTACGGGTTTACTCTCAAGTATGCTGAAGAAATTCATAAATAATAATGAGACAATTCAAAATCGTCATTGAAAAGCATCCTGAGGGCTACGTCGCCTATCCGATTGGCATAACAGGAGCGGTTGTCGGACAGGGAGAAACCTGTGAGGAAGTCTTAGCAGATGTCAAGTCTGCTCTTGTTTGCTACTTAGAGGAATCGATATGAAAAAGATACACTATAGCCCAGATGTGGATGCTTTATTAATTGAGTTAAACAATAATCCAATTGCTTACGCAGAGGAGGAAGGGAAAACAATATTACATTATTCCAAGGACGATCAGTTAGTTTTAATCGAGATTCTAGATTTTGGTTGTTCTCTATCGGAAGATGCTAGACAAGAACTTGCAAAATCCATATCTTCTCGTGAATCGATTGAAATATAGTTATTAATTAAGTAGGTGGGTGGAATTAAATATAAGATGAACTTAGGTTGGGTTGAAGCATGAAACCCAACTCCCGCATGGGTTACGAAGTGCGCTAACCCATCCTACAAATAATTGTGCCTCCCTACTTAATATCCATCTCACAACAATTTAAATCATGAAAGGTATTCAGTATATTGTCGATGAAACAGGAGAAAAAACAGCAGTTGTTATCGATCTAAAAGAATGGGGTCAACTGTGGAATGAGTTTTATCAAAATTTACTCGATCGCTCTCCCGTAAACGAAGACTGGATAAATCGATCGCCTTTTCGAGAAAAATTAGATCAAGCTCTCCCATGGAATGCTAATCATCCACCGCAGTTATCAGATCTAGAATCCCTAGAGAGCAAACTCGAAAATAATGAGTGCTGAAGAAAAGGCTAGAAAACTAAGTAGATTGAGCGATGCAAATTCCATCTAAAGCAATTATTCCAGAGGATAAACTTACTCGTTATCTTCTCGTATTCAGAGACAAAGATGACAAATCAAAATTTTTAGCACAAGCAGGATTTACTCTCGATAATGCGGCCAGTTTGCAAAAAGCGATTATTCAGCTAATTACCGTAGAAGATGCGATCAAAGATGGTAAAAATGAATACGGTATCTTTTATCGAGTTGAAGGAATGCTATAGCAAAGACCAAGGTGCTTAGGACAATCCATCGCTGAAACCCTGTTCAGATAAGAGTTTGAAAATTGAAAGCGTCCTAAATAACCCATTATTTGCTATAGAAGGAGTTAACGGAATCAATTTAGCAGTGGTTACAATATGGATACTGCGATACATTGACGACTGTTTTCAGTTTGTTACTCTCAAGCCCCGAAAGGATAGATAATTATGGATGTTAGATTATACGATCATGTGGTTCTTTGTCTTGATGTTCCCGAAGACAATCTAAAATCGGGAGATGTGGCAGTATTAGTGGATTTAATCCCCCATCCTAGCAATGGCGAAATGGGAGCAATTTTAGAAGTTTTTAACGCTCTCGGTGAGTCAATTTCAGTAGTTACTGTGCCAATTTCGGCGATTAAACCCCTACAAGCAAATGAAATATTTACCGTCCGCTCTTTAGTGAAAGTTGAGTAATTTAAAATCAAAGAGAATGTCCCTATCGCTGCAATTTTAATCACCGATGAATCTCCTGACAGATAGCAAAAAAATTCGTTTTATTGACCTCTTTTGTGGTTTAGGATGGTTTCGAGTCGCGATTGCACAAGTTTGTCGCCAACAAAACTTAGCATCTGATTGTGTTTTTTCCTGTGATATAGATAAAGATGCTCAGGCAATTTATCACGCTAATTTTGGCGACCAACCCCAGGGAGATATTACCGAAATCGCTGCCCTAGACATTCCCAATCACGATATGTTAATGGCAGGATTTCCTTGTCAACCCTTTAGTATTTGTGGTGATTTAAAGGGATTTGAAGATACCAGAGGCACGCTATTTTTTGAGATTGCCCGTATTTTAAAAGCCAAACAACCCGCAGCATTTATTCTGGAAAATGTCAAGCAATTGTAGGGACATCAACAGGGAAAACCCTGACAAGTTATTCTCGATACTTTGCAAGATTTAGTATTACTATACCGATTATCGGGTTTTGAATGCGCTTAATTTTGGCCTACCGCAAAAAACGGAATCCATCAGGCCATTGGGTTTGAGCATTATAAATAATATCCGTGAGGATGGTATTTTGGAGATTAGCCAGACGCAAATCGGCGCTGCTTAAATCCGCTTGTTGCAAATTGGTTCCTAACAAACTAGCTTGACGGAGAATTGCACCGCTAAGATTGCATTGGCTAAGATTGGCAGTGCCGAGGTTGGCCCCACTAAGGTTAGCTTGACTAAAGTTCGCTTTTGCCGCTTGCACAGACCACAAAATCGCCTTGCTTAAATTGGCACCCCGGAAGTTAACTGATTCTAGATTGGCATAGCTAAAGTCAAATTGACTGAGATTCAGACCAGATAAATCCAAACCTTGTAAATTTTCACCGTTTAAGCCGATCTTTAAGCCAGCATTGATCGCGCTCTCCAGTTGTTGACGGGTGACGCTAGACATTGTGTAGCAAGGAAAAAGTAAAAAAGCCTGTCAAGACGAGCAAGATGCCCGTCTTGACACTAAGTTAAAACTGGATTCGATCGCAGTTAACCAAACAAAGGTACAGTAACCCAATAACGTTTACGATAACCATTGCCAAAGTTAACTTCGATCGCTTTGCGGGCGATCAAAATCGCCTCATCGCCGTCAATATCGTAGCCAATCTCGGTGGAATTGGGTACAGTGGTGAATTCTAGAGGCATTCCACCGCCACCGCGAGCAGACAGGGAAGCCAATTGTCGGCTAAACTCTGCCGCTAGTAACTGCTCATAGTTGCTAGGTTCGGGTGCTAAGACAGGAGCGATATCACCCCGGGGAGGTGGCGCACTGGCAGAGCGTACAGGACGACTACTTAACTGTTCGAGCGAGCGGACTGATGAATGCACATCGGTGACAGTACCATCGTTATCCAGGGCAATTCGCACCGTACCCGCCCCCGGGGTAATCACCGGGACACCATTAATCAACTGTCGGAATTGGACAATCACACCAGTAGTAAACGGTCCGTCCAATTGTCCCGAACCGTTAGCCGTACCGCCGGCTTCGGAAGATAAGATAATTCGATCGAACACCACTGGGACTTCTTGGTCAAGACCGTAACGCCAGACGGCCTCCTGGGCTAAGGTTTGGGCGCTGTCCATAGCCAAGGGGTTGTAATTATAACGGTTAGGAGTTGCCAAACGAACATCAATTGACCCATCACTACCGTAGGCGATGCTTTGTTCCCCCGTCACCAGGCGATAGGAGCCATTTCTGGTACTAGCAACTTCTGAGGGGATTTCCAGGTCAAGACCAAATCGTGCCGCTAGGCTGCGGGCAGCCGGTCGAGTAGCGTCTAGGGGTTGCAAACGACCGACGAGGAGATGCTGGGGTAAGACCAGTTGTGGTTGGCTACTGCGAGCCACATTGTACCATCGCCACCAATACCAAGCATGACTGACCCGTTCGCGAGAAAAATAGCGTTCATTAAAGAGACGATTTTTCGCCTCATCGGCACTGGCACCACAGGCCACCACCGAGGGGGCCTGGTCGTGGGCAATGCGCCAACTAGCATCTAACCAAGCGGTACTTAAAGACTTATTCTTGTTCCATTCTTCCCAGAAAAATTTACCGTAATTGGGATTATCCCAACTAACAGTTTCATAGCCGAAGAGCATTCGCCAACCGCGATTACTACGATCCCAAGTCCGAATCGGGTTGTGACCACCCAGAACCCGCAGGGAAAGACAGGTAGACAGAAAAATGTATCTGACCCGCTCGTTAGCCCAAACTAACTTATCACTGCTAGAGACGATCGTACAACCTTCGTTACCCCACGGTTTGCTCATCGGTAGATAAAACACGCCATTGGCATCCATCCCGCCATGACCAGAGTGATAGAAGGCCATGACCGCATCTACCCCGTAGGTATCTTGCCAATCATCGTAGGGTTCGTAGTAAAGCCAGGGTTGTACGCCACAATCCTGATACCAAAAGTTTAAGGGGGCAAACTTTTTCACATAGTCTAACCAGCCTTGGGCATCTTCATGGGTATAGCGCAGGGTGCCAAAGGAGCAACCACAGCCCACTTCAATACTACAGCCGCCATAGAGATTCGCTCCGCCACGCAGGCCATCTTTGCTATCCTGACCGAGGGGGTTTTCGGCAAAGAGAGGAACGGAGGGAATTTCTGGTGTTTCGGACTCAGGAAGGTTAGCTGCGGGGGGAATTTGAGTCGGTTGTGCTAATGTCATGGTATTTTCCTCGTTAAATCTTGAAAAAGTTTTAAAAAACGTAAATTTCCTGAATCACGTTGTTTTCCAGACGCAGATTGACGGGAAATTTTCTTTCCTTAGCGGCGGACAGCAGGGCAAGCATCCCCAAGAAAACACTGTCACTCTCGGTGGCAATCTTGCGCCAGCCGAGGCCTTCCACATAGGCGGCCGCATTGCGTTCTTGGTTAATCATCCACAAACCGGTAATCTGCTTTTTCTCTAGCCAAGCACTGCCGGGGACAGTGAAGGTCATCGTGGCACCAATGGCAGAAATCTGGGCGATTTTTAGGCCAGAGTTGCTACCATCCCACCATTTGCCAGCAGGACTGGTGCTATCGGAAAACTCGGTTTTATAGGGGGATCGAAATAGGTCGGCGTTATCACCGCCATTGGCATCTTTCTCCAAATCGAAGCGATTATCGGCCTGTTCTAAGGAACATTCGTAGTGTTGGCTAGGAGTCATCTGTTCCTCCTCGTTACCATTCTTCTGTTCGTCCACGTGCCAGATGGCTAGGCCCGCATCAGGGAGGAATGTATCCCGGCCAGTTTTCTGCCGGTTTTCGATGAGGAAATACTCGTTAGCGTTCTTACTGTAGAGGTAAAACTCATTCTTGGCCGCAGGAAGACTGGCGGTAAGACCTGGAGTTATCGCTGTCACTTTGCTGGCCCAACCGGCTTCATTTTTGAGGTAGGCAGAGACTTGTACGGGATTTTTATCATTGCCCCCGTAACACATCAGACAATAATTACCCACTCCTGCCGATTGACCGCCATAATCGTAGAGATCGGGAAAATCGCAAATCATGTGACCATTTTCATGACAGAAGGTACGCAAGGTCAGTTCACTACCCATATTGGTGATTTGGTAGTCGTATAACTTCTTGCCCCCCCCGACATCGTAGGGTGAAGCTAAACTCCAGGAATGAGGCCATAGTCCTTCGGCCCAATTGTTGACCCGCGGTCCGACATAGAAGACATTTAAGGCATAAATTAAACCGTTACTATCACTACTCAGCTGACTAAAGTTAAAGCCTTGGGATTTCAAATAATTGAGGGCTTCTAGAATCAGTTCTCGGGTGCGAGTACCATAGGCGATCGCTGGATCGGTATAATAGGATCGATTATGGGCGGCGGTGTAATATTGGGTGACAACATTGGTATAGGTTAATTTTCCCTGGGAGTTATCGTAGAAATAATCCCGTACTGACCCTTTATTGCCAAATCCGGCGTAACCAGGTAGGTTACAGAAGTTGCTGACTTCCTGTTGGGAAATGCTGGCGGCAACGTCGGGAAACTTAATCAAGATACATAATCCCACATAGTTGCCCACAGTTACTGTTGAAGTTGGTCTGGCATCAGCACTGGTCGTCGCACTGATTCCCTGCAGCTGAGTTTTTTTTTGCTGACGACGGACTTGCCATTGACTGAACCCGTCCTGTAGCATCGGTGCGCTCTGAGCTTGTTGTTTGGCACTCTCGGTCTGGATGCGTAGATGGGGCTGGATGCCGAGGCTTTGGGGTGCTATTTGGCCGACTATCCCATCGGTCGCTATCAGTTGGCTGTTGTCTTCGGAAAGCTGGGCGTAGGTGTAAAAACCATTGTCGGGGTTTTTGACCACGGTATAGCCATCTAGGGTTTCAAAAACAGCATAATACTGGTTTCCCGATCCCCTGACCCTGATAGTGCTGCCGTCGGGATTGGTGAAGGTAAATTCCTCATTCACAAAGGGTGTAGGCATAGATTTGATTCTCCTTGCCAAAGAAATTTTGGCTTTCTCGATAAGAAGCTCTGTTCAAGAACTCAGTACAGGACAATGCACAATTTCAATAATCATCAAATTTTTCTGCGGTGACAATACGATGATCCGCGTAGGGAATTATGAAGATATCGCAGCAATCTGCCCTTTCAGTAGCCCCAACTTTTCGAGGGCAACTATAACCGCTGCCGTCCGAGTTTGTACCCCTAGTTTCTCGTGAATATGTTCTAGATGTTTTCGCACGGTTCCTTCGCTACATCCGATCACTTTTGCTATGGCGGCATTACTTTTATCTTGGGCAATCCAAAATAGCACTTCTGCTTCCCTTTTAGTCAGTCCCAACAATTCTAAGGCCGCAATCGAAAAAGAGGGCAGTTCTTGTTCTTCTAAGAGTAGGAGAAACTGTTCCCCGATCAGAGTGGGAATCAGAAAAATGATTAACTGTCGTCCCTCTTGTTCTAGGCGTAAGGGTGAACAGGAAAAGGCTTGGTCATCCTTGGCAAGGAGTCGGGCAATCGGATGTTTAAACCACTTTTGCAAGGGTTCTGGTAAGGTGTTCGGGGTATGAGAGAGGGAATACTGGTACAGCAATTGTTCAGATCTTTCTGTAAGCATTTGCACGCTTCCAGCTATATCCATGACTATTAAACCTATCTGCTGGCAAAATTGGGGTAATCGTGGCTTTATTGATTTTATTTGATTATATTTGTCTTTATTGTTTTCTGGCTCTCTCTGTGGGCTAGATAGCAAAGCTGCGACACAACGATCGCAACTTACCGAGAGCTTTGGCATCAATCCCATAAATTTCTCCACTATTCAAATAATTATCACAAAATCCGTCTTTCTGCCCTGGTGGTGACGCTCTTATCTCAAGGCCTAGTGCTTGCTCAGAATATCTGTACTTTTAGAAAGCAGCAAATAGGCAACAGAAAATTAGGAAACAAACAAGAAAATATCTATGTCATCAACATTGATCGCAGTGACATAATTCCTTAAAACAGCCCCCTGTTAACGATAATTTCCTTTAATAAAACGCCAATTCAAGTCTGAATTACATCACTGTCTAATCTATCTTCATAGAATACCTCATTCGGGTTACGATAGTCAAGACATTTTCGAGGACGATTGTTAATCAAGTTTACGGCAAACTTGGCTAAAAATACCTCTAAAGTTCGATTTATTCTTTGACGCATCTGTGCTATAAGGCGATAAATTATCCCCATTAATTTAGGATATTATCGAGCTCTTGCTAGGGATATGATTGATGAATTTACTTAAAGATAAGCAGAAAATTCGTTTTATTGACCTCTTTTGTGGTTTAGGAGGGTTTCGAGTCGCAATTGCACAAGTTTGTCGCCAACAAAACTTAGCATCTGATTGTGTCTTTTCCTGTGATATAGATAAAGATGCTCAGGCAATTTATCACGCTAATTTTGGCGACCAACCCCAGGGAGATATTACCGAAATTGCTGCCCTAGACATTCCCAATCATGATATTTTAATGGCAGGATTTCCCTGTCAACCCTTTAGTATTTGTGGCAATTTAAAGGGATTTGAAGATACCAGAGGCACGCTATTTTTTGAGATTGCCCGTATTTTAAAAGCCAAA
>NZ_JADBTZ010000275.1:0-20506 GCF_020245885.1 Microcystis sp. M165S2
GAATGGGATTGTCCAGACTGTGGGACACACCATGACCGAGATATTAACGCTAGTAAAAACATTTTGGCCGCAGGACTTGCGGTGTCAGTCTGTAGAGCGACCATAAGACCAGAACAGATTTACTCTGTTAAGGCAGGTGCGGAACCCCAATCGTGAGGTTTGGGAATCACCGTCCGTTTACGGCGGTGAGGATGTCAACATAAAGAGGAATCCTCTCTCAGGTAAGAGCGGTAGTATGGCTTACTCGACACAGCAGTTAATTGAAATCCTCGATCGAGAAATGCACGCCACTTGCAAAGGGGAACGTCTGTTACTCTCCCCGGCGGAGCGCATTGATAATCCAGTGATTGCCAAGGCGATCAATCTAGAAAAGGTGGGCAAAGTCTTCGCCTATCAGGATTTTCGCCGCCAAGTTCACGATTATCAACAACAATATCAGGTTTCGGGCATTATCTGGCGTGTTTGTCAATGGGGCGATCGCACTCTCCGTTATCCCGAAATTCATAATCAATTAGTTGCCGTGGCGGGTGACAAGGAAATTCTCATGGCTGCCAAAGCCTCGGTTTTAGAGTTTTGGAACAGTATTACCCCTAATATGAATTTTTGGTGGGCGCTTAACTCCCGTCGTCCCATTTCTGCCGATTCTCTAGCAGAATTAGTCGCCCAGTCCGAATGGGCGGAATTAGATGTGGCGCGCACAGAATTATATCTCGGCCTCTGTTGGGGTAATCCTTTAGAACACCAGTATCAATGGGCGCAACCCTTTTCCGGTTGTCATCGCATTATCGCCGCCGTCGATGAACCTAGTTCGATTAAGGTCTGAGGGCGATTGATGTCTTGGGAATTATGAATTATGAATTATGAATTGGGGTGTGGGGTGTAGGGAGGGAAACCTCTTTCATCTCTGGTGGTGAAAATTTTTTCATCGAGACTGACTCCTGATGATCGACTCCTATTGTAAAGTTTTGTTAATTTTTCTGGGATTAGGGTATTTTGTAAAAATAGATACAGAATTGTATGTTATATATATTAGTAGGTGATTAAAAAAGTTCAAAATGCGATTTGCAGATCGGAGGAAATGATTATGTCTACAGAACAACAAGCTCGCGCCTTAATGATGCGTCACCACCGCGCCGTCAAAAATCGTCAACAATCGATGTTAGAGAGAAGTGCTTCTGAAATCGGTATTGACAATGACAATGGCTACGGGGAAACCGTTCAACGTCGCTTCTCGGCCGACTTTTCTTCACAAACTTATTGATCGCTCTGGTGTTACTCTCAGTTAGGGTCTTAGATTTCGCCAAAGTGTAAGCTTTCAATCTTAGAATTAAGTGAACAATCAGCCCACACAAACCGAGATAGGAATGTGTGGGTTTTCGGTTTTTAGAAATCATGGGGTTACGTCTGGGATAGAGATGGTTTTATTTTATTTGCAAGACGAGGCGATATTTAGGTTGTCCAGTTCTCAATTTTTCCATGGCTTCATTCACCTGCGAGATAGGATAGGTTTCTGTAACGGGTTCAATGCCATGGCGAGAGGCAAATTCGATCATTTTATTGATGGTACTGGGACTACCCAAAGGACTACCAGAAATCGATTTTTGACCCATAATCAAGGGAAAAGCGTAGGTAGCCATGGGTTCAAGAACAGCCCCAACAATATGCAGACGACCTTTGGGACGTAAACAGGCGATATAAAGACCCCAATCGAGATTAACGTTAACGGTAGAGATGATGAAATCAAAGTAATTTTGTACCGATTGCAAAGCTTCGGGGTCTCTGGAATTGATAAAATGAGTCGCGCCTAATTCTTTGGCCTCCGCTTCTTTATCGGGACTACTGGAAAAAGCGGTTACTTCGCAGCCCCAAGCTTTGAGGAATTTTAAGGCTATATGGCCCAATCCACCAATACCAATGACACCAACTCGGGCCGTGGGTTTAATATCAAATTGCACAATCGGATTAAAGACGGTAATACCACCACAAAAAAGCGGGCCAGCTTTGGCAGCATCCAACTGGTTCCCCAAGGGAACTAACCAACTATGATGGGCCCGGACTTTTTCAGCAAAACCGCCATGGCGACCGACGATAGTTCCTTCGGCAGTAGCACAAAGGTTTTGATCCCCTGACATACAAGTTTCACAGGTCGAACAGGAACGGGAAAACCAACCAAGACCGACTCTTTGCCCTATCTTTAATTCTTTGACTTTAGCACCGAGAGCGGCGATCGTGCCGACCACTTCATGACCGGGGACAAAGGGATAGGTGGTCAGTCCCCAATCGTTATCGAGCATACTTAGGTCACTGTGGCAGATGCCGCAATATTCCACCTCGATTTCCACATCTTCATCCGCTAATATACCCGGATCGTAGTCAAAAGGCTCTAGTTTTCCCCCTTTCTCTCGGGCAGCATAGGCTCTAATCATGATTAAGTCCTCTAGGATCGGTTTATTGGTTATCTTATCCCAAATTTATCGAAAATTCCGGTTAAGAAGATTGGGCGATAATTCCACTGCTAGGGACATCAACATCAAGGAAGTCCGCTCGTGATGATTAAAAAAATCTTAAAAACTGGAATTTTAAGAATAGCCAGAGGCGATCGCTAACTAGCAGCATCAGCAAAATTACTGGTTGTGGGTTACTCTTGTATATAGACTGGTCGCTGGCCGCTTGCGGACTTTACCGAGAAGTTTTGTTAAGATCGGATAAAAATTGTCCTGTTTCAACCTCGGCAAGATTAGACGAGATAAAAAGCCCGTTTCTAATTTGCGGATAATTTTTGTCAGCGATTGTATCCTATTAACTATAGTTATTATCAGAGCGTCATGGGAAAAGTCATCGGCATCGACTTAGGGACAACCAACAGTTGTGTTGCGGTACTCGAAGGAGGTCAGCCGATTATAGTTGCCAACTCGGAAGGGGGAAGGACAACTCCTAGTATCGTGGGATTCGGCAAGGGCCAGCGCCTAGTGGGACAACTGGCCAAACGTCAAGCGGTCACTAATGCCGAAAATACCGTCTATAGCATCAAACGTTTTATCGGTAGGCGTTGGCAAGACACCGAGGTAGAAAGGGGACGAGTTGCCTATCATTGCCAACGCGGTCGCGATGATACCGTCAATATCAAAATTCGCGATCGGGAATTTACCCCCCAAGAAATCTCGTCCATGATCCTGCAAAAATTAAAGGCCGATGCTGAGGCCTATCTGGGAGAACCGATTAACGAGGCCGTGATTACAGTTCCCGCCTATTTTACCGATGCCCAACGTCAGGCCACTAAAGACGCGGGGATAATCGCAGGACTAGAAGTATTAAGAATTATTAACGAACCCACCGCCGCCGCCCTGGCCTACGGTTTAGATAAACAAAACGAAGATCAACATATCCTCGTTTTTGACCTAGGGGGAGGAACCTTCGACGTTTCCATCCTGCAACTAGGGAAGGGAGTCTTTGAAGTGAAAGCCACCGCCGGCAATAACCATCTTGGGGGGGACGATTTTGATAACCTCTTAGTGCGGTGGCTGGTGGAGAACTTTCAAAGCCAAGAAAACATCGATCTAACCAGCGATCGCATGGCGATCCAAAGACTGCGAGAAGCCGCCGAAAAAGCCAAAATCGAGCTTTCTAGCCTGATTACCACGTCGCTCAATCTCCCCTTTATCGCCGCCGACGAAACCGGTCCTAAACACCTAGAATTGGAAATAACTCGCGCTAAATTCGAGGAATTAACCAGAGAATTAGTGGAAAAAACCCTCGAACCCGTACAACAGTCCCTCAAAGATAGCGAACTGCAGCCTAGCGATATCAACCGTGTCATTCTCGTCGGTGGTTCCACCAGAATGCCCGCCGTACAGCAATTAATCTCCCGTTTCTTTTCTGCGGGCCAGATCGATCGCTCTGTTAACCCCGATGAGGCCGTTGCTTTGGGGGCGGCGATTCAAGCTGGAGTTTTAGGTGGAGAAGTGGCAGATGTCCTCCTTCTTGATGTCACCCCCCTTTCCCTCGGCATTGAAACCCTCGGCGAAGTCTTTACCAAAATTATCGATCGCAATACCACTATCCCCACCAGTAGATCTCAGGTTTTTTCCACCGCTGCCGATGGTCAAACTTCGGTGGAAATTCATGTTCTGCAAGGGGAAAGGGCCATGGCCCGGGATAATAAAACCCTCGGTAAATTTCTCCTGACGGGAATTCCTCCCGCCCCTAGGGGTATGCCACAAATCGAAGTGGCCTTCGAGATCGATGTTAACGGCATCTTGAAAGTGGCCGCCAGCGACCAAGGCACCGGCAAGGAACAAAGTATTGTCATTAGCCATACTGGAGGGCTGAAACCGAACGAAATTGAAAAAATGCGCCTAGAAGCCGAAAAATACGCCGAATTTGATCGCAGTCGTCTGCAAATGATCGATATTCGCCACCAATCCGATAGTCTTTTCTATAGCTACGAAGTCACCCTCAGGGAAAACAGTGAGTTAGTCGCCCCCGATATCCGGCAACTGGCCGACCAGAAGCGGCAACAGTTGGAAATCGCCCTGCGCGACCCTTCCATATCCTCAGAAAAGCTAAAAACCACCCTGGAAGAATTTCGTCAGATTGTCCTCGAAATCGGTACCCGCATCTACACGGGTAAACAAGAGGAAACCCAACCCCTCAACGGTACTGGTTTTCAATCGATCGATGTCACCGAAAAACTGACCCGACCCACCCGCACCCAAGCCACTTCCTCCAATACCTTCGCCAAGGGGCTAACCCTCTCCCACACTAGAACCAGAACCTATAGTAATCTGGAAACTAAATCCGGCGAATCGGGCAGTGATGATCAGCCCTACGATGGCGAAGAAATGAGTGCCAGTGACTACGAGGCCGTAGATTAAAAAGGGAAAAGCCATCAGCCTTTTCAGTGATCAGTAATCAGTAATCAGTGATCAGATGTGAGTTTTCAGCTTTTTTCTCCCCTATCCCCTATCCCCTATCCCCTATCCCCCATCCCCTAACCCCCAGCAAAAATAGTAGGGATAACCCAACTAAACTATTATGTATAGTTTGTTAAAGTAACAACTAGACTTAAACTTTATTTATAAATTGCCAGCAGAACCATAGTCCCCTATGCCCACTGATTACTACGAAATTCTAGGTGTCTCGCGAGATGCCGGCAAAGAAGACATCAAACGCGCCTATCGTCGTCTCGCCCGAAAATACCATCCCGATGTTAACAAAGAACCAGGAGCCGAGGAACACTTCAAAGAAATTAACCGCGCCTACGAAATTCTCTCGGAACCAGAAACCCGCAATCGTTATGACCGCTTTGGTGAAGCTGGGGTTTCTGGGGGCGCTGCCGGTTTTGATCCCGACAATATGGGCGGTTTCGCCGATATCTTTGAGACAATCTTTAGTGGTTTCGGGGGCATGGGCGGCCAAGCAACCGCCCGCCGACGCACAGGCCCTACCCGGGGCGAGGATCTACGTCTCGATTTTAGACTAAAATTCCGCGAGGCTGTCTTTGGCGGCGAAAAGGAAATCCGCATCCGTCATCTGGAAACCTGTCAAAGCTGTAAAGGTAGTGGGGCCAGACCAGGAACCAGTTCCCGTACTTGTACTACTTGCAATGGTACTGGTCAGGTGCGTCGCGCCACCCGTACTCCCTTCGGTACTTTTGCTCAAGTTTCGGTCTGTCCCACCTGTGACGGTGCTGGCGAAGTGATCGAGGAAAAATGCGACGTTTGCGGCGGTTCCGGACGCAGACAGGAAACCAAAAAACTGAAAATTACCATCCCCGCAGGGGTTGACAACGGCATGAAATTGCGCGTTGCCCGGGAAGGTGACGCAGGACTTAAAGGCGGGCCGCCGGGGGATTTATTCGTTTATCTAACCGTGGAAAACGATGGGGAATTTCAACGGGAAGGTAATGATATTAAATCGGATATCACGATTAGTTATATCCAAGCGATTTTAGGATGTACCATCAAAGTTAATACGGTAGATGGCCAAGAAGACCTGACTATCCCTGCCGGTACTCAACCGAACACCGTACTGATTTTAGAAAATAAAGGGGTTCCCAAATTAGGCAATCCCGTCAGCCGCGGTGATCATCGCATTACCGTTAAAATCTCGATTCCTACCCGTGTCACCGGAGAAGAACGGGAATTGCTGGAAAAATTAGCAAAAGTTCGCGGGGAAACCGTGGGGAAAGGCGGAATCGAGGGATTTTTAGGTAATATCTTCCATAAATAATTATGACTTTAGACCTGCGCGGCACTCCCTGCCCAATTAATTTTGTCCGGACAAAATTGCAATTAGAGAAAATGACCGCCGGGGAACGGTTGGAAGTCTGGTTAGATGCTGGGGAACCAATCGAACAGGTTCCCACTAGCCTGACAGTGGAGGGTTATCATATAGAATCGATCGAAGACCGAGATAGCTTTTTTGTTCTCAAAGTCTATCGCCCCGATTCCTAAATGGTAGATGCACAATTAACCGATTTATACGGTACAGTGGTGGCCGTACAGGCGAATTTCTATCAGGTACGCTTGGATTCTCCCGTTATGGGCGAGAATCTCCTCTGTACCCGTCGCGCTCGCTTGCAAAAAATCGGTCAATCGGTGATGGTTGGTGATCGGGTACGGGTGGAGGAAGCCAATTTTGATGATCGGCAGGGTGCGATCGCAGAAGTCCTCCCCCGCAGTACCGAGATCGATCGGCCGGCCGTTGCTAATATCGAGCAGATTTTGCTAGTTTTTGCCCTTGCTGAACCCGTCCTCGATCCTTGGCTGATCAGTCGTTTTTTGGTGAAAGCCGAGTCCACAGGCTTAGAAATTGCGGTCTGTGTCAATAAAATTGATCTGGGGAAACCGGAACAAATAGAGGTCTGGGGCGATCGCCTAGCTAGTTGGGGATACCGGCCTTTTTTTGTCAGTGTGGAGAAAAATCGGGGATTTGAGGCTTTATTGGCACAATTAAACCATAAAATCACTCTCTTGGCTGGTCCTTCGGGAGTGGGAAAATCGAGTTTAATTAATTGTCTAATTCCTGAGATTAATCAACGGGTGGGGGATGTGTCGGGAAAACTACAAAAAGGTCGTCACACCACCCGTCATGTGGAGTTATTTGCTTTACCAAATCGGGGTTTATTGGCCGATAGTCCGGGATTTAACCAACCGGATATTAACTGTTTACCGGAACAATTAACTTTTTATTTTCCGGAAGTGAGACAGCGTTTAGCTTTAGGAAATTGTCAATTTAATGATTGTACTCACCGTCGGGAACCTAACTGTGTGGTGAGGGGAGATTGGGAACGTTACCAACATTATTTAGAGTTTTTAGAAGAAGCGATCGCACGAGAACAGTCATTACAGAAAACTAGCACAAAAGAGTCAAGTTTAAAGTTAAAAATTAAAGAAGCAGGTCAAGAAACCTACGAACCCAAATTAGCCAATAAAAAATATCGTCGTCCTTCCCGTCGCGGCAAAAATCAAGATCAGGAACGCTACGAAAATAAAACTCTCCAAGATATTTATAATGATGATTCTGAATAGAATCGGTTAGGTTGCCTTTATCTTTAGGGTTAATTTATAAATACTGTCTAAAGATGAAAATTTAACAGCAATGATTGTATCTATGGGTTTTTATCTGAACTATTTTTTACTTTTATTCTCGCACTTTTGGAACTAATTCAACTTATCTACGAGCTAAATTTTTAATAGTTCTAGAGTTAGCTATTTTCCATGTTCCCTCGTCATTTTCAAGATTATAGCGAACCAATGAGGTGCTAAAAGCACTATTTTTTCGATCAATTTGACCCTGATTGTTATAGAGTGTTCTTTCTTCAGTAACCACCACATCAACTGTAGCTTGATCACCAGAGGCTGTAAAATTATTAACTGAATCTATTCTCTGAACTCCATAGATATATAGCGTTTCCTGTTCGCAAAAGGTACATTATCGATGTTAAAAAGCTTAATCAGCAAAGGTTTAAATGTGCCACACAGGTGTGAGAAACGCTATAATAAGCACCATTATTAGCTAACCATTCGGAAGAACTTTCTTGACCATCAGAGCTTTTTATTTTGTCATTATAAGCTTTACCTGTAAGTAGGGTCTGCTGAATAAATCTAAAAACCTTGTTGGGTAAGACTTTTAGACTTTTGGGAAATCAAAAAGTACTGGACATGGGAGTGATCCGGGGGGGGGGAAATTCAGTGACTTTTTCCCTGAAAATTAGGTAATTGACCCTCTGAAAACGGGTAAAACCCTACACCCCACACCCCACACCCTACCCCCACCGAAAAACTTTTTCAGCAGACCCTACTTAGTTGATGATAGGTGGTGCGTTACGACGGATTGTTACCTTCAAGTCAAAGCAGCAATTTCGGCCGTCTAACGCACCCTAAGTTTTACCACTGAGGTTGATGTTTTTAAGCATTATTGACCTTCTCACCTCTAAGAGCCGAAAATAAACAGAGACGACCCAAACCCAAGATTGTTGGTGAGAAGTTTTCCTGACTGGGGGCCTCTAGATGGCAACCAGCAAATTCTTGCTGTATTTCTGTTAGAAAATAGGGCCAAATGGTTAAGAAAAAATTACCGCTAAAAATTATTCGATCGATATCTTCAAGACTTTTTTGCTGTTTTTCTAACAAATCATTAACTTTTTGTCTTAAATTATCTATATATGGTATAATGACCTTCTTATTTAAATCGGTGCGACTGACCGTCCAAGTATGACCGGCTAGAGAGGAGGTAAATTCGCTTTCTTCTTGAAGGATTAATTTAGTTAATCTAGCGGCTGCCAGTAAAGATTTTTTTAAGGGATTAGTATCGGTGAGAGCGGAGCGGGAAAGAGGCAAAAAAGAACGCCAGAGAGGATAAATTAAGTGAGAGAGTATGGCCTGTTCATAGGTGTTTTCCCCGTAGTTAAAATGGCTCAGAGCGATCGCTTGACGGGATAAAGAGCGAGTTTGCGGTGGGACTTCCACTATTGCTAAAGTGGTGGTTTCCCGTTTCCCTTCGACAACCAGTAGGGTTTGGGGTTGGGGTTGGTCGCTAGTGGGAATATGGGCCAGAGCAGTAGCGATCGCTGTTTCTAGACTAGATAGGCGATCGGGGGGTATTAGTTGCGCTGTGAGAAGGGCTTTTTTCAGGTCATCCGTGGGGGTTTCCCCGTCATCGGTGATAATAATAGCTTCTAATCGCTCTAGGGCTTCCCAGAGCCAAGAATCGGTGCTAAAATCCCGATTAGATAGCCAGCTAATTAGATATTCGTCCACCTGAGGGCAGGGTAAGCGATCGCTTGTTCCCGTTGCCAGACTCCAAGAAAGAGGATAAAAATCGATCAGTCCTTGGCTTTCCCGAAAAAAGACAACTTTTACCCCCTCTGGTTGCACCTCCATTCCCAGCGACCAACGGGCAACTTCAGGGGTTGGATCGGGCAACAATAAGGGAGAAAGCAGCGCTCTGGCCGATTCTAATTGTTGACGAGTGGCGATAATTGTCTCGGAAGTAACTTCTTGCGGGTTAACTAGAGAAGAAATCACCTTGGCAAGAATCCGATCGATCTCGGTCAGTAGGGAGGAAAAATCCGGTTTATCGGTCACTGGATAACTAAAAATACCCACAACTTTCCATTGTAGAATCACCCACCTAAAACGAACAAAATTTAAATATTAAACTATGGAAGAAAAACGCTATCCTGCCGAAAAATCAGCAGAAATTCAAAAATTATTAGATACAGCCACTTTATTGGTCGGTTTGCCCCCTGAAACCCTCGCTCAAGTTACTTCTCATGCTGTCACCCGCACTCATCCTGCTAATCGGGCGATTTTATTAGAAAATGATTGGGGTGGTTCGGTTTACTTTATTCTGGATGGTTGGGTGAAAATTCGTACTTACGATATAGAGGGTAGAGAAGTCACCTTAAATATCGTCGGTAAAGGGGAAATAGTCGGAGAAATGGCCGCTTTAGAAGAATCTCCCCGCTCCACCGATGCTATCACCTTAACCACGGCCACAATTAGCAGTATTCCCGCCCAAGATTTTATTAATCTGCTCATATCGGAGCCTTTAGCGGGAATTCGTCTTTCTCAGTTAATGGCCAAGCGTTTACGTCAACTTAACCGGCGTTTACGTTTGCGCGAGGCCGATAGTCTCTCCAGAGTCGTCGATACTTTACTCTTTTTGGCCGAAGGTCAAGGACGAAAAAGCGGCCAGGGTACGATAATTCCTAATTTACCTCACCGGGAATTGAGTAGCATTAGTGGCCTGGCCCGGGAAACCGTGACCCGATCCCTGACCAAATTGGAGAAAAAAGGCCTGATTCAAAGACAGCAGGAATCTCTGTGTATTCCCGATCTGGCCGCTCTAGAAAAAGCGATCACCTAAATTCAGTGATCAGTGATCAGTGATCATACTAAATCCGGTTATTAAAGACTGATTATCTATTCCTCCTTTTGCCTATTGCCTTTTGCCTCTTGCCTATCCTGATATGTAGCCTATACTCAACGGATTTAGTATGACCGAAAGATTAACCAGTTTTGGAGTGGTGCTGGTGACAACCACCAGCGAAACGGAAGCGGAAAACTTAGCGATCGCTTTACTTAACGAGCGATTGGCAGCTTGTGTCAGTATTTACCCGATTCGTTCCATTTATCGTTGGCAGGGACAGATTGAAAACGAGCGCGAATGGCAATTAGCGATTAAAACTGATTTAAAGCAGTTTGAGCAGTTATCGGCGAAGATACAGGAACTTCATACCTATGCAGTCCCAGAAATCATCGCTTTACCGATTGTAGCGGGTTCTCAGACCTATTTAGACTGGTTAGCCTCCCCTACGGGTGGGGTGTCAGAATAGACCAATCGGTAAGTTTAGCGAAAAAAATCTATATAATTCTTAATAAACTATCTCAGGAAGCGCAAAAAGTTTTAATCTAGATGCTGATTAAATTTTTAAACATCTGGTTTTAAGACCGATCGCCTCCACGATTGGAGAACTCAGCACATCGTCAAGGGAGATAGTTAAAATCCAATGAGTCTTAAGGCAAGCGGTGGCAGCTCCTTAGCGCGTCCCCAACTCTATCAAACCGTCCCAGTATCTGCCATTACCCAAGCAGAACAACAAGACCGCTTTCTCGATAAACCCGAACTCAATGAACTGATCGCCTACTTCCAATCGGGGAGCAAGCGCTTAGATATTGCCCAAACGCTCACCCGGAACTCCGATCTGATCGTCTCGCGGGCAGCTAACCGGATTTTTACCGGTGGTTCACCCATGGCCTACCTAGAAAAACCCCCCGTGGAAGAATTGGCCCTGGTGGGTGCGGGTAAAGTTACCAACGTCCAGGAAGGGATGAAATTAGGAACCGTTACCTACGCTGAAAGCGGGGCCGGTGGCGGCAGTGGCATACTCGGGGGCTTAAAAGGGATTTTCACCTCTAGCGGCCCGATTCCCCCCGGATTCCGACCGATTAACGTCTCTCGTTACGGTCCGAGCAATATGCAGAAGTCCCTCCGGGATTTATCCTGGTTCCTGCGTTACGTTACCTATGCGATCGTGGCAGGTGATACCAGTATCCTGATCGTTAACACCCGCGGTTTAAGGGAAGTTCTCGAAAATGCCTGTTCCATTGATGCCACCATCGTGGCCCTACAAGAAATGCGGGCCGCTTCGATCGAGTATTTCCAAAGAGACAAGGATGCGGCCACTTTAATCAGTGACTATTTCAATATCCTACTGGGTGAATTAAAAGCCCCCACCCCCTCTAATAAACTGCGTCAGCGTCCCAGTAGTGACCAACAGGGTTTAAGTCTTCCCCAAAGCTACTACAACGCCGCCGAAAAACGGCAAAAGTTTGTCATGAAAACTGGTTTATCGGAGTCGGAAAAATCTTCGATTATCAAGGCCACCTACAGACAAATTTTTGAACGGGACATCACTCGCGCCTACAGTCAGTCCATTTCTGACCTAGAATCGAAGGTGAAAAACGGCGACATCTCGATGAAAGAATTCGTCCGTCGTCTCGGTAAATCGCCTCTCTACCGTAAACAGTTCTTTGAACCTTTTATCAATAGTCGCGCCTTAGAATTGGCTTTCCGTCATTTCCTCGGTCGCGGTCCTTCCTCCCGGGAAGAAGTGCAGAAATACTTCTCGATCGTCTCTAGCGGCGGTTTAGCGGCGTTAATCGATGCTTTAGTCGATTCTCAGGAGTATTCCGACTATTTCGGCGAAGAAACCGTTCCCTATCTCCGGGGTTTGGGTGCAGAAGCGCAGGAATGTCGTAACTGGGGGATGCAGATCGACCTGTTTAACTACAGCGCACCTTTCCGCAAAGTTCCCCAATTTATCACCACCTTTGCTAAATACGATCGCCCCTTACCGGATCAGCACGTTTACGGTTCCGGAAATGATCCCCTAGAAATCCAATTTGGGGCAATTTTCCCGAAAGAAACTCGCGAACCTAGTTCTAGTCCCGCTCCCTTTGGTAAAGATACCAAACGTATCCTCATCCACCGCGGACCTGCCACTAATAACCAAAATAGCAACCCCGGCGCCCGAGGTGAATTCCCCGGTACTTTGGGACCGAAAGTTTTCCGTCTCAATAACGAGTTACCCGGTTCTAGCAATGGGGTAAGCGTTAAATTTGGCGAAAGTTCCACCCAAAGAGTGATTTTAGCGGCTTATCGTCAGGTTTTCGGTCGAATGCCCTACGAAGGTCAGCGTTTGTCCGTGGCCGAGATTAAGTTAGAAAATGGCGATATTACTCTGCGCGAGTTTATCAAAACCCTAGCTAAATCCGAGGCTTTCCGGAAAATCTACTGGACTCCTCTCTATGTGGTCAAAGCGATCGAATATATTCACCGTCGTCTGCTCGGTCGTCCCACCTACGGTCGTCAGGAAATGAATCAATATTTCGATCTTTGCTCGAAAAAAGGCTTCTATGCTTTAATCGATGCCCTTATCGACAGTCCTGAATATACGGAAGCTTTTGGTGAAGATACGGTTCCCTACGAGCGCTATCTAACTCCCCAAGGGATGCAGTTACGGATGGTGCGTTTGGGCAATCTCCGCGAAGATATCGGCCAAAGAGTTGATAAAGAGGAAACCCCGCGCTTTATTGAATTGGGTACACCTTTGGTCTCGATTCGCACTGAACCCGATATTCAATCTCGTGTCGGTCAAGGTGTCACGGTTCAACGGGAACAAACTAAGGTCTTTAAACTGTTAACTAATCTGGATAAAGTTGCCGTACAAAATACTGTTCGCGCCGCCTATCGTCAGATTTTTGAACGAGATCTCGAACCCTATATCATCAATGCCGAATTTACTGCTTTAGAGAGTAAATTGAGCAATGCTGAGATCACGGTGAAAGAGTTTATTGAGGGTTTAGGTTGTTCGGATCTTTACCTGAAAGAATTCTATGCTCCCTATCCGAATACGAAAGTAATTGAATTGGGAACCAAGCACTTCTTAGGTCGCGCTCCCTTGAATCAAAAGGAAATCCAGAAATATAACCAAATTCTGGCAACTAAGGGATTAAAGGCCTTTATCGGTGCTATGGTTAATAGCATGGAATACCTACAATTATTTGGTGAAGATACGGTTCCCTATCGTCGTTTCCCGACTCTACCAGCCGCTAATTTCCCCAATACGGAACGGTTATACAATAAGCTGACTAAACAGGATAGTGAACTGGTTGTTCCTAGTTTTAAACCAGTAGTTAAGGTTGGTGGCTAATTAGTCCTTGAAGTTAATTAATTTAGCTCGTGTTCAACACGAGCTTTTTTCAGGACAAATTACTGCCCAAAATTTATTATCGTCAATCAAGGGGATAACAATGAGCCAAATTAAAGTTAAAAACTTCGGTCCAATTAAGGCGGGTTTAGTAGAAAATGATGGTTTTATCGACGTTCGGAAAGTAACGATTTTTATCGGTAATCAAGGAACTGGAAAAAGTAGCATTGCTAAATTAATATCAACATTAAGCTGGTTGGAAAAAGCTCTATATCGTGGGGATTTAGAGGAAAAATATGTTATTAAATATAATCGTTTTGTTAAATCTTTTTGTCAGTACCAAAATTTAACCAATTACTTTTTACCCGAAACCCAAATTGAATACAATGGAGATGTTTATAGAATTAGTTTTGAAAATGCTAAATTATCGATCGAGCGTACTGATAATCCAAAGTATCGAGTACCAAAAATTATGTATGTACCAGCAGAGCGAAACTTTTTGAGTGCAGTAAGATGGCCAGAAAAACTCAAAGGACTGCCAGAATCATTATATACTTTCTGGGAAGAATTGGATCGCTCACAACAGGAATTATCTGGCAGTTTGACTTTGCCAGTAGGTGAGGTTAAATTGGAATTTGATAAACTTAATAGACTGGTCAAGATTGTGGGTAGTGATTATCAACTAAATCTATCAGAAGCTTCCAGTGGTTTTCAGTCTTTTGTTCCTTTATTTCTCGTTTCTCGAAATATTGCTTTATCGATTAATCGAACTCAAGAAACTTCCCGCAATGAACTCAGTGGAGAGGAGCAAAAAAGATTAAAAATGGAAATCGAGAAAATTCTCTCTAATGATAATCTTTCCGATGACCTAAAAAAGGCAGCACTAGAAGTGTTATCTTCTAAATACCGCAATGAGTGTTTTGTAAATATTGTGGAAGAAATTGAGCAGAATCTATTTCCCCAATCTCAGAAAAAGATTTTATATAAATTATTTGAATTTGCCAATTTAACCCAGGAAAATAAACTAATTTTGACTACTCATAGTCCTTATATTATCAACGATCTAACCCTAGCTATCAAAGCGGATAAAGTTATCAAAAAAATCCTATCATCAGCGATTTCTAACGCCGATTATCTCCAAGAAAAGCTCAACCAAATTGTCCCGAAAGCCTCTTGTATAGCGGCAGAAGATGCTATTGTATATGAATTAACAGAGCAAGGAGAAATCCGAGAACTTGCTACCTATGAGGGTTTACCTTCTGATGAAAATTATCTCAATCTTTCCCTAGGAGAGACAAATCAGCTTTTTGATGATTTACTGGAAATCGAAGAACAGTTATGAAGATAAATTTCTTTGATAAAAAATGTCAGAGTCAAACCCATCGGCATAAATTTGGAATTTGTGATCCGCCATCTCCCTCAGAAAATCCCGCTTATTTAGACACAGAAAATCCCAGTGATTGGATTGCTATTGTGGAAAACTCTCAAGAAATTGAAGTGACATTTACCGCTATTGATAAATGTATTGAAATTAGAAAAGTCGATGGTAGTGGTGGCATGGATACACGCTGTCAGGGAATGCTGACCTATGCTAATTGTTTGATTTTTGTAGAATTAAAAGAACGAAAGGGGAAAAATTCGGTGTGGGTAGGAGAAGGAGAAAAGCAACTGAGAAACGTAATTCGGGTATTTATTGAAAATCATGGTATAGAGGATTATTCGTCCAGAAAAGCCTACATTGCTAATAACAAAAAGCCTAACTTTCAGACTTCACAAATGGAGAGGATGGAAAAATTTCGCCAAGAAACTGAGTTTAGATTAATCATTCAAAACACCATCAAAATTGACTGATTTAATTCTATTTGATTCGGTTGCTCTGAAGATATTTATTTTCTAGAGTGTAGAGATATCCTAGTTTGATGTTGAATCTCACCCTGAATCCGTTGCCAAGCTGTGATCAACTTTAAACTTTTCACTCAAGGAGCGCGGAATAGAACCAGCTTCTCGAACACCGGCTTGAATTTCTGGTAACTTGATCATTGAGTCTCTGTCCTCAAACTTTTTCTAGGTACTGGTCAATCCTAATTTATACTAAATCCAGTTATCAAAAACTGATTATTTATTCTCCCCTTTGCATGAGTGCCTGTCCTGATATGTTACCTATGCTCAATGGATTTAGGATTAGTATTCTATAATACCAATGCTTAGGAAACTATAAAGAAAATCCCAAGATTAAGCGAATCCCCTGCCGAAAAACGCTATAAGAGAATAAAAAGCGTAATTTTATCTACAAAATTGTTATGACAGTTACCAATAGACAAGAGCTAGAAGAACTCATTCAACAGGTAAAAAAAGCTCAACAACAATTTGCCAACTATAGCCAAGAACAAGTAGATCTTATCTTCAAAAAAGCGGCATTAGCAGCTAACAACGCTCGCATTCCCCTGGCTAAAATGGCCGTACAAGAGACGGGGATGGGAGTAATAGAGGATAAAGTGATTAAAAACCATTTTGCCTCAGAAATCATCTACAACAAGTATAAACACAGCAAAACCTGCGGCATTATCGAAGAAGATAAATCCTTTGGTCTGCAAAAAATCGCCGAACCCGTGGGCATTTTAGCGGGGATCGTACCCACAACAAATCCCACCTCTACAGCCATTTTTAAAGCCCTAATTGCCCTGAAAACCCGCAACGGCATCATTTTTTCCCCCCATCCGCGAGCCAAAGACTGCACCATCGCAGCGGCCAAAATTGTCTTGGAAGCGGCCGTGAAAGCGGGAGCGCCGGCTGGTATTATTGGTTGGATCGATCAGCCATCGGTGGAACTTTCCCAAGCATTAATGCAACATCCCTGCATTAATTTAATCCTCGCTACCGGCGGTCCGGGTATGGTAAAAGCGGCCTATTCTTCGGGAAGACCTTCCTTAGGAGTCGGCGCTGGCAATACCCCCGCTTTAATTGACGAAACCGCTCACATAAAAATGGCCGTTTCCTCAATTATTCTCAGTAAAACCTTCGATAACGGCATGATTTGCGCCTCCGAACAATCGGTGATCGTTGTCGATAGCATCTATGAGGAAGTTCGACAGGAATTTATTGATCGCGGGGCCTATCTTCTTTCCCCCGAAGAAAGGGAAAAAGTCGCCGAGATTCTCCTAAAAGATGGTCATATCAACCCCGATATCGTCGGGCAATCAGTGGAAAAATTAGCCGCCATAGCGGGAATTTCTGTTCCCGAAGATACCCGATTACTAATCGGAGAAGTAGAAAATATTGGCTTAGAAGAACCATTTTCCTACGAAAAACTCTCGCCAATTTTAGCTATGTACCGAGCGAAAGACTTTGAAGATGGGGTGAAAAAAGCCGAAAAACTGGTCTTATTTGCGGGTCGAGGTCATACGGCCGTGCTTTATACATCTCCCTCAAATCGGGAACATATTAAGCGCTTTGAAGACAACGTAGAAACGGCCCGGGTATTAATTAATACCCCTTCCTCCCAAGGTGCGATCGGTGATATCTATAACTTCCGTCTCGATCCTAGTTTAACCCTCGGTTGTGGCACTTGGGGCGGTAATTCCATCAGCGAAAACGTCGAACCTAGCCACCTGTTAAATATTAAAACCGTGGCCGAGCGCCGGGAAAATATGCTTTGGTTCCGAGTACCACCAAAAGTATATTTTAAATACGGGTCATTACCGATCGCTATTCGGGAATTAGCCGGCAAAAAACGGGCCTTTATTGTCACCGATAAACCTCTTTTTGATCTAGGAGTTACCGCAGCTTTAGAGGAAGTTTTAGAAGAAATCGGCATCACGGTTAATATCTTTTATGATGTGGAACCCGATCCTTCCCTAGAAACCGTCGAACGGGGGTTAAATGTGATTAATACCTTCAATCCCGATGTGATTATCGCTATCGGTGGCGGTTCCCCGATGGATGCGGCCAAAATCATCTGGCTACTCTACGAGCATCCAGAGATAGAATTCGAGAGCTTGGCCATGCGCTTTATGGATATCCGCAAACGAGTCTATGAATTGCCCCCTTTAGGTCAAAAAGCTCTGATGGTCTGTATTCCCACCACTTCGGGAACAGGATCGGAAGTGACTCCCTTCGCTGTTGTTACCGATCGCCGTAATAATATTAAGTATCCTCTGGCAGATTATGCCCTAACTCCCAGCATGGCCATCGTCGATCCGGAATTAGTGCTGAATATGCCGAAAAAATTGACAGCCTACGGCGGAATTGACGCTTTAACTCACGCTCTTGAGGCCTACGTCTCGGTTTTAGCCTCAGAATATACTAATGCTCTTGCTCAAGATGCCATCCGACTGCTGTTTAAATACCTGCCCAGTTCCTATCATAACGGAGCCAAAGACCCGAAAGCGCGGGAAAAAGTTCATTATGCGGCGACAATGGCAGGAATGGCCTTCGCTAATGGCTTTTTAGGCATCTGTCACTCCATGGCCCACCAATTGGGGGCCATTTTCCACATTCCCCACGGTCTCGCCAATGCCTTGATGATTTCCCACGTCATCCTCTATAATGCCACCGATGCCCCCTTTAAACAGGCCACCTTCTCTCAGTACAAATATCCTAACGTGAAATGGCGCTATGCCAGGATCGCCCATTCCCTGGGATTGGGAGGAGAAAGCGAGACCGAAAGTGTGGAAAGATTGGTATTAGCGATCGAATGTTTAAAACGGGAAATCGGTATTCCGGCCAGTATCAAAGAGGTAATTCCCGAAACTGAAGCCGAATTTATGGCCAAATTAGACCATTTAGCCGAACAAGCTTTCGATGATCAGTGTACCGGAGCCAATCCCCGTTATCCCCTGATTGAGGACTTAAAAAACCTCTTAATCCAAGCTTATCACGGCAATTTGCCCCTAGAGGTGGCGGTAAATGGTCACGGTGATGTCAGTCTTGCCGATTTGAAGTTAGATCCGCAACCCTTGAGCTTGTAATCTGATCCGATAACGCGATCGATCCTGAGAATACAGGATCGATCGTTTTTTTGACGCCGCTACTGCTAAAAATTATCCTTTTTCCCCCGCAGCCGTGCAAACACTTGTACTGGTTCTCTGCTATCCATGGTCATTTCCAAAGCGGGACTATCCCAGCGCAAAAAAGGATTAGTCAGCTTTTCCGTCCCCAAAATTGCCGGAATCGTGGGAATATCTTGAGCGCGATTTTTCTCCACTTCCCGATAACGCTGTTGCAGAGCAGCATTATTAGGGTCAACTGTCAAGGCAAACTTTAAATTATTTAACGTATATTCGTGAGCGCACCAAACCCTGGTCTGGTCAGGCAGCGATCGCAATTTAGTTAAAGAAGCCACCATTTGCCCCGGTGTTCCCTCAAATAAACGACCACAACCCCCAGAAAACAGGGTATCACCGCAGAATAACTCGCCGCAATCTCCGGGGTTAACCGGGGGAAAATAATAGGCAATATGAGCGCGAGTGTGGCCGGGGACAAAGAAAACCTCGGCCCAGCGACCGGCAAATTCCACCCGGTCCCCCTCCTCTAAAAACAGCTGCTGGCCCGGAATGCGACCGCGATCCTCCTTTCCCCCATAAACACAAAGATGGGGATAACGATTAATTAAAGCCTGATTAGCCCCCACATGGTCGCCGTGGTGATGGGTATTGAAAATAGCGACTAAATCCACCTGTAAAGCCTCTAATCGCCTGAAAACGGGTTCAGGTTCGGCCGGATCCACCACGGCCGCGATTTTTTGTGCGCGATCGTAGAGGAGAAAAATATAATTATCGGAAAGGGCGTTAAGACGTTCGATCTCCATGCTAGACTCTTGGGCTAAGGTTTAACTCGATCATACCTATAGCAGCCGATGGCAGCATCTTTTAGAAATCAGGCTAGAAGCCTCAACCACTGGGACAAAATCTTAAATGTGGCCGATGTAGAATAATAACTATAATAAAAGTGTAATAAAAGTGTCATAAAAAAGCAGTGAATTTATAGTAGTTATGACGATCAAATTTCGGTTTCATCCAGAGAAAGCAGTTGAAGCCGCTGCTATACTCTTAAAGCTACACGGCAAACCGATGAAGTATTTAGGGCTGCTGAAAATGCTCTATATAGCTGATCGTCTTGCTTTAAAAACCATGGATCAACCAATTACCGGGGATAGATATGTATCAATGGATTATGGACCGGTTCTCAGGGGTGTTTATGATTTGATTAAAGGACAACCCGTGGACTCTGCCTTACCCCTGTGGTCGAAATATATTTCTCCCCGGGATTCTAATTATGTTGACCTGCTGCAATATCCCGGCAATGAAGAACTCTGTGAAGAAGAAGAAATGATTCTTAAACAGGTTTACAACACTTTTGGCCATCTCAATCCCTTTCTTGTAGCCGAATGGACTCACGATCTACCAGAATGGAAGGATCCCCATGGTTCCGCTATTCCAATTTCAGTAGAGGATGTTTTGCGATTTATGGGTAAAACAGAGGAAGAAATCGAAGATATTAGCCAAGAAGCCCAGCGAGAAGCCTATTTAGATGGAGCTTTACATGGCTAGTCTGGTTGTCAAGCTGGGGGATGCCTTTTTAATCGATACACCCCCTAATAAGCAACATCTCTACATTGCGATCGCAAAGACTTCTGAAAATAGATATTTATCTTAAATGTCGGGTGAAGACCCTCAGTTTCACTGACGGGATGAAACCCGACCAATATAGAACAGCGAAGCACCACTAAATCCTTGACAGTTTTGTGCTGGATATGTTAGTATAAAGAAAGTTGTTTGAGGTCGATAA
>NZ_JADBTZ010000276.1:0-7995 GCF_020245885.1 Microcystis sp. M165S2
GTCAGTCTGTAGAGCGACCATAAGACCAGAACAGAGTAAATCTGTTAAGGCAGGTGCGGAACCCCGCAAGGGAAAGAAGCAGAAACCTAAATCGTGAGGTTTGGGAATCACCGTCCGTTTTACGGCGGTGAGGATGTCAACCCAGGCTTGAGCATGGAGCAACCCTATAGTCGCTGAAGTAGCCTAACTTCACCGTTATCTGTAAATATTCTCGTTTTCAAGGTGTAATTGGGCAATAGCTCGATCAATTAAATCACAGCCCTCCCCTACCGATTCAATCCGCGAAAACCGATCGCGCCAAATCGCCGCACCAGTAAAATCCTGACAATACCAAGCCAAATGTTTCCGCGCTTGCCAGATACCGCGTTGTCCCTTGTATAGCCATAGCCCCTGTAAATGCTCTTTAGCTAGGCTTAACAGGTCAATAGAGGTGGGTTTCGGCAAATTTTTGCCTGTTTTGAGGTAATAATCGATTTGCCCCACCAAATAGGGATAACCGAGGGTTCCCCGCGAACACATCACCCCATCGGCCCCGGTAAATTCCAAACAATTAATCGCCGCTTCCACAGAAACGATATCGCCATTAGCGATGACAGGAATCGATAAAACCTCCTTCACCCGTTTAATCCATTGCCAATCGGCCGGCCCGTGATAACCCTGTTCCCTAGTGCGTGCGTGCAGGGTCAACATTTGCGCTCCCGCATCTTCCAAACGACGGGCAAAATCGATAATATTAATCTCTTGAGCGTTCCATCCCAAGCGAGTTTTCACCGTTACCGGCACCGATACCGCTCCCACCACTTCCCTAACAATTTGCTCGGCAATTTCTGGCTGTCGTAAAAGCGAAGAACCGCCGCCTTTTTTAGTAATTTTATTAACAGGACAACCCATATTAATATCGATGGTCATCGCTCCTTCCTTAACCGCTTTTTCTGCCGCCACAGCCATAAAATCGGGACGGCAATCAAATAATTGCATACTAATTGGTTGTTCCTTGTCCCCGATAACCATCAATTGCGGTAACTCTTGCAGCTGGGAGATTTCTGTCGCGTTGACCATCTCCGTATAGAGCATGGAATCGGGAGCAAAGCGTCTCACCAAGCGCCGAAAAACTAAATCGGTGACACCGGATAAAGGTGATTGCAAGACGCGGCTATGTACTTCTAAATTACCGATTTTGAGAGGGGATGAGTAAATAGCCATAGGACTAATTAAAAAATCAACAGCCAACACCAGCAAACCGAACAATTAGGAGATAGTTCCGTCACTGTTAACATTTTGCCAACTCCTAATATATGCTTAACCGTCATCTTCTAGTCTAAAACTACCTGTATGATGATTGGAGAGGATAGAATCCTATCTCTCCTAAACGAGTAATTAAACAAAAATTTCGCTTTTTTTTATGGATAATCTGCAACTCTGGCAACGTTACCAAGATTGGTTATACTATCACCCTAACCTAGAACTTTATCTCGATGTCAGTCGGATTCCCTTCGATGAGGGTTTTCTCAAAGGTCTAGAAGCAAAATTTGAGCGCGCTTTCCAAGATATGACAGCTTTAGAACAGGGTGCGATCGCCAATCCCGACGAACAGCGTATGGTCGGCCACTACTGGCTGCGCGCTCCTGAACTCGCTCCTAACCAGGAATTGCGGGCCGAAATCACCGAACCCATAGCACAGATTAAAGAATTTGTCAAGAAAATTCACTCCGGAGCAATTAAACCGCCTGATCAAGAAAAATTTAGCCATATTCTCTGTGTAGGCATCGGGGGGTCTGCTTTGGGTCCCCAATTCGTCGGTTCGGCTCTAGCACCCGATTTTCCCCCCTTAGAGATTGCTTTTATTGATAATACCGACCCGAAAGGCATCGATCGCACCCTAGCCCATTTACCCTTAGCTACCACCCTCGTTATCGTCACCAGTAAATCCGGCGGCACTCCCGAAGCGAGAAACGGAATGTTAGAAGTCCGCAACGCTTACGAAAAACAAGATTTAGACTTTCCGCAACACGCGGTCGCCGTCACTATGCCGGGTAGCCAACTGGACAAATACGCCCAAGATTGGCTAACTCGTTTCCCTATGCAGGATTGGGTCGGTGGTCGTACATCAGAACTATCCGCCGTCGGTCTTCTCCCGGCCGCTTTGCAGGGTATCGACATTGATGAAATGTTAGCCGGGGCCAAAGAAATGGACATCGCCACCCGCGTCCATAACCTGAAAAAAAATCCTAGCGCCCTACTGGCTCTGGCTTGGTATCATGAGGGCAATGGCAAGGGAGAGAAAGATATGGTGATTCTGCCCTACAAAGACAGTCTCTATCTCTTTAGCCGCTATCTGCAACAATTGGTGATGGAGTCCCTCGGTAAAGAAAAAGACCTCGATGGCAACAAGGTGTACCAAGGTATCGCCGTCTATGGTAACAAAGGTTCTACCGACCAACACGCCTACGTTCAACAATTACGCGAAGGTGTTCCCAATTTCTTCGCCACTTTTATTGAAGTGTTAAAAGACCGACAAGGAGATTCCATGGAAGTGGAAACCGGCTCCACTACTGGCGATTTCCTCTCAGGATTACTGCAAGGTACTCGACAAGCTTTATACGAAAATAGTCGTCACTCTATCACTATCACGATCCCAGAGGTTACTCCCCGTCAGGTGGGGGCCTTAATCGCCCTCTACGAACGGGCTGTTAGTTTCTATGCTAGTTTAGTTAACATTAACGCCTACCATCAACCCGGGGTAGAAGCAGGGAAAAAAGCCGCCGCTTCCATTCTGGATTTACAGAGAAAAATCGTGCAAGTTGTTCGGGAAACGGGAACTGCTCTCGACCTAACCACTCTGGCGGCTAAAATCGGCTCTAGTGACCAAGTTGAGGCTATCTATAAAATCGTCCGTCATCTCAACGCTAATCGGCGCAGTTTAACTATTACCGGCGATTTAAGCAAACCGGAAACGATCCAAATCTCTACCCGCTAATCAGTTATCAGTTATCAGTTATCAGTTATCAGTTATCAGTTATCAGTTATCAGTTATCAGATGTAAGTTTTAAGTTAATTAGTTATTTATTTATCAGATGTAAGTTAATTAGCTATTTAGTTATTTATTTATAGCGGTTCTCACATCTGTGTGGCACACTTTAACCTTTGCTGATTAAGCTTTTCAGGATTGAGAATGTACCTCTTGTCAACAGGAAACGCTATATCTTCATCTTTATCCCTGTTTACTGATTACTGTTTACTGTTTACTGATTACTGTTTACTGTTTACTGTTTACTGTTTACTGATTACTGTTTACTGATCACTGATTACTGATTACTGTTTACTGTTTACTGTTTACTGTTTACTGATTACTGATTACTGTTTACTGTTTACTGATTACTGTTTACTGTTTACTGATTACTGATCACTGAATATAACTAACCATGGAAATGCTCGAAAACCTGAAAATGGCTTTTTCCGCTTTGATGGGCAATAAACTGCGTAGTGGTCTGACCATGCTAGGAATTGCTATCGGTAACGCCTCCGTCATTGCCCTAGTGGGAGTGGGTGAAGGAGCGCAAAAAGTCGCCCTCGAGCAGTTTGAAGCCCTCGGTCCGAATGTTTTATTTGTTTCCACCTCCTCGCGCAATGTCCGGCGGACAATTCCTAATCCCCGGCCTCTCACCTACGAAGATGCTCAAGCGATCGCATCTCAAGTTCCCGCCATTGCCGCCATTTCTCCCGAATTGAGCGGTAAAAGAATCTTATCCTTCGGTAATAGAACCAGTAATAGCCCCCTAATCGGGGTGGGAGCCGAGTACCTAAACGTGCGTAACCGTCAACTATCTAAAGGTAGATTTATTATGGAATCTGACCTGAAACGGGATAATCGCGTGATTGTCTTGGGATCGGAATTAGCCAAAAATCTCTTTGGTAATCGCAATCCCGTCGGCGAAAATCTTCGCATCGGCAATCTTAGTTTTCAAGTTATTGGAGTTTTACAGGCGAAAGGCTCCTTATTTGAGGCTAATCAGGATGATCGAGCGTTAATTCCCCTAACTACTATGTCTAATCAGGTTCAAGGACGCAGAGCTATCTATGGCATTCCCCTGACTCATATTTCTGTCTTGGCGAAAAGCTCTGCCCAAATTAAAGCCGCCCAGTTTCAGATTAGCAACCTGCTGCAAATGCGTCATCAGGTCAGCGACGAGAATTATGTGCAGGTTTTCCTCCAAACCACAGTCTTAGAAATGGCCAAAGAGACTAACGATAGTTTAACTAGAATGTTAGCCTCGATCGCCAGTATTTCCCTTTTTGTCGGGGGAATCGGCGTAATGAATATTATGCTCGTGTCAGTCACGGAAAGAACCCAAGAAATCGGGTTAAGAAAGGCTTTAGGAGCCAAAGAAGGGGATATAAAAGGTCAATTTCTCATTGAATCGGTGATTTTAGCCACCACTGGCGGAATTATCGGGATTTTTGTCGGCATTCAAGGAATGTATCTAGCGGGAATTTTTGCCGCTTTAACCACCAGTGTCTCAATCCCTGCGATAATTCTCGCTTTAGGAGTGTCTAGTGCCATCGGTCTAATTTTCGGTGTTGTTCCCGCTCATCGTGCCGCTAAATTAGACCCAATAGTTGCTTTGAGAAGATTATAGTTTTTCTAGGTCTTGTCCTGACCTCGGGATTCTATACCCGCGTCCGTTGTCGTAAATCCCTCCGCTTGCGCTAATATTTGCAGATTGTGGGCTATGGAGGCGAAAGAATCGGCAGGATATTCGATTAAAGTGGCGGAATCGAGAAAAGTTTCCACTCCCACGGGACAACCCAAATAATCAGCCACCGCTTTTGGAGTAGTGGAACCGAGGAGAATAGTTCCCGATTGTCTCACAGAAGATAGCTTTTCCCAAGGCTCATCGATCATTAAGGATAAATGGGTGGGAGCAAAAAGATTCGATAATTCGATCGCTTTCTCCAATGATTCCACCACCACGATTAAACCATAATGAGCGATCGCTTTTTCCGTTAACAATCTCTGGGGATGTACCTGTAACTGTTTTTGCACTTCTTCCTGTACTATTAGGGCCAAAGCCTTATCCGTCGTCAATAAAATCGCTGCCGCTAGGGAATACTGTTCCGCTTGCGCTAATAAATCTAAGGCCAACTGCCTGGGATTGGCTTGACTATCGGCAATAATAACCAAATCAGAAGTAATAGAGAGATAATCGATTTTTACATGGTCAGAAACCAGTTTTTTAGCCAAATTAGTATAAAAATCACCTATTCCGGCAATCATCTCCACGGGAGCGATCGTTTTTGTACCGTAGGCTAAAGCGGCGATCGCCTGTGGTCCAGCCACCCGATAAATCTCACTAATACCCACCGATTGGGCTGCCACTAAAATCGCCGGGTGGATGCGTAAATCTTCATCAGCAGGAGATACCATCACAATCCGTTTAACCCCCGCTATTTTGGCAGGAATCGCCTGTTGGAGCAATAAACTGAGATAGGCCCGTTTCCCATCGGGAACGACAATTCCCACGCTGTTAACCGGTTGATAACGTTTCCCCCGAACCGTACCATCCTCAGGAAACTGTACCCAAGCTTTGGGAAGACGCTGACGATGAAAAGCCTCCATTTTTTGACAGGCAACGGCGATCGCATTTAATAAATCCTGCGACACCTGTTGATAAGCAGCATCGAGTTCCGAGCCGCTCACCTTCAGTTGTTGTAGATTAAGGGACTGTTGGTAGAATTTTTCCGTGTAATCCACCAACGAGCGATCGCCAGAAAGTCGCACCTGCTCGACAATCTCTCGGACAAGCGATTCTTTTTCCCGAATTTCCGGATCGTCGAACCGTTCCCGAATTCGTCTCAGTTCCGTTCTGGCTGACCATGGCTCTGTGATAATTCGCAACATCGAGCTATTATCCTCTAGGGGCGAAACGAGATTAAAAAGTTTTCACTCCTCACACTCTAGCTTATCGCTTTCAATCTTGACCGGGGAGGGAGACGAAGTCGGTTATTTTAGCCGTTAGTCGTTAGGGGGCAGGAGGCAGGAGATAGGGTGATAGGGTGATAGGGTGATGAGACAACTTCCCCACTTCCCCACTTCCCCACTTCCCCACTTCCCCCCGCAACGCGCACGAAGTGGTCTCCCCACTTCCCGATTTCCCCAAGGTAACAAAACCAGATATTCTACTAAATAGTCGCCTATCACACCAGCCTGATCTCGTGGTTGTCCAATGCAGTTTGCCAAGATATTAATCGCCAATCGCGGGGAAATCGCCTTAAGAATCCTTCATAGTTGCGAAGAATTGGGCATTAGAACCGTTGCCGTCCACTCTACCATCGATCGCCATGCCCTTCACGTTCAACTGGCCGATGAGAGTGTTTGTATTGGTCCGCCTCCAAGCAGCAAAAGTTACTTAAATATCCCTAATATCATCTCGGCTGCCCTAACACGCAACGCCACGGCGATCCATCCCGGTTACGGTTTTTTGGCAGAAAACGCCCGCTTTGCCGAAATTTGTGCCGATCATCAGTTAACTTTTATCGGTCCGTCTCCCAGTGCTATTCTGGCTATGGGGGATAAATCTACCGCTAAAAAAACCATGCAAAAAGCGGGAGTTCCCACTATCCCTGGCAGTGGTGGTTTAATTACCTCAGAAGCGGAAGCAAAACGTATCGCTGATGACATCGGTTATCCTGTCCTGATTAAAGCCACCGCCGGCGGTGGAGGGCGTGGGATGCGTCTTGTCAAGAGTTCAGATGAACTAGGTGATATGTTAAAAGCCGCTCAAGGGGAAGCAGCAGCGGCTTTTGGCAATTCAGGAGTATATCTAGAAAAATTTATCGAATGTCCCCGACATATCGAGTTTCAGATTTTGGCCGATAGTCACGGTAACGTGATCCATTTAGGAGAAAGAGACTGTTCGATTCAGCGACGACACCAAAAACTGCTAGAAGAAGCACCCAGCCCCTTCTTAACGCCCCATTTACGCTCAAAAATGGGTAATGCCGCCGTTAAAGCCGCTAAATCGATTAATTACGTCGGGGTGGGAACTGTGGAATTTTTAGTCGATAAACACGGCAATTTTTACTTCATGGAAATGAACACCCGTATTCAGGTGGAACACCCCGTCACGGAGATGATCACGGGGATAGACCTGATCCGAGAACAAATTCTGGTGGCACAGGGCGAAAAACTGCAAATTAAGCAAGATCAGGTGATATTTAGAGGGCATTCGATCGAGTGTCGCATTAATGCCGAGGATCCTGATCGCAATTTTCGCCCCCACCCTGGCAAAATTAGCGGTTATCTGCCCCCCGGCGGTCCCGGTGTCCGCATGGATTCCCACGTTTACACCGATTACGAAATCCCCCCCTATTACGATTCCCTAATCGGTAAATTAATTGTCTGGGGAGAAAATCGCGAAACTGCGATTAAACGCATGAAACGCGCCCTGCGGGAATGTGCGATCACGGGAGTACCGACGACTATTGATTTCCATCGTAAAATATTGGAAACTCCCGCCTTTTTAGCCGGAGATGTTTACACTAATTTCATCCAAGAACATCTCTTGCCCTAGCGCGTTACCATGAATTTTAGACGAGAGTAGGTTGGGGATAATAATGACAGTAGAAGTTAAATTTAACTCGTTTCAACTCAGCGATGAACAGTTCTTTCAACTTTGTCAGGATAACCGAGATTTGCGCTTGGAACGCAACCCAAAAGGAGATTTAATTATTATGCCACCGACTGGAGGAGAAACCAGTAATTCTAACGCTGGAATCACTGCCCAATTATGGTTATGGAATAACCTAAATAAATTAGGTGTAGTTTTTGATTCTTCTGGAGGATTTAAACTACCCAATGGGGCCGATCGCTCTCCCGATGCTGCTTGGATACCTTTAGAAAAATGGCAAGCTTTAACCCCACAACAAAAGGAAAGATTTTTACCTCTATCTCCCGATTTTGTCATTGAATTAATGTCTCCTAGTGACAACATAGAA
>NZ_JADBTZ010000277.1:0-18391 GCF_020245885.1 Microcystis sp. M165S2
ATCGGAAAAATCGACCACATACTGACTAATTGCTGCTCTTTTTGGCTTTGGGTAAGAAAAAATTACAATCGGATAAATCGGTAAGACAAATTTCTCATGAAAGCGAGCAAAATAAGTAAACATTCGCCGATTAAACCACTTGCGGGAACTTTCCTGCGCCTCTACATGAATCAGAAAGAAAGATTCTTTTCCGCGAAACCTAACTTGTGCGACTAAATCGCTTTCATGTCTTTCTCCTTCCGTGACATCGGTAAATACTTCTTTGTCTAAAAAAGTAATCGAGTCCCTATCTAAATAATCCATCAATTGAGGAAAAAACAACTCGATAAATTCGATAAAAAAGGTGGAGATTAACTCCTTAAATAAGCGATCATGATCAATATTATTAGTCATGTAATATAATTTTAACGAATCTGAGCGGTGAATGACTACCAGAAAATAACAACTCTTTGATTCTAACAAGTTTAAGGTTACTTTGTCTCCTGAGAGGAAGTTGATTACTCCCCAAAACCTCACCACCAACTACCTTGATCTAACCACTGATTGCTTAGGTTGGTAGCTACATCGTAATTACTACCAAAAGCTGTCGAGAAAGAAAAAGACGATCAAAAACCGGTGCTAGAGGAAATTTGGCAACAGTAGTCATCTTCTGCTCCCAATTTCTGAGGTTCTCGAAAATCAATCAAAGGGGTTCGCACCTAGGCACAAGAAGTATAATCTAGACGGCTAATCAGAGTTTGAGGCGTTGGGCGATCGCCATTGTACCGCTACTCGGTTCGTCACCGTCCGAGGCTATACTTACTCCCTCAATGAAGTCAAGCATAAGACTTAAATCGTAACATTTCTTTACAAGACTTACGGTAAAAGTGGACAAAAGTGGAGCGGGTTAGCTCACTCTTAGGGTGTGTTAGCTGTAGCGTAACGCACCGTATAAGTCTGTATAATACGCTACAAATGTTTCCTAACAGGCGATTGGCCAGAAATCAAGAAAACGAGTTTCTTCAAGAAACAAATTTTCTTGATATTGAGGGTAAGCTGGGGGACAAACCAGAATTATTCAGGTTTGATTAACTGATTTAAATAGTCCTGAAAATCTGAGATTGAGTCAAGAGTAATCGCTTGTCTTAAGAGATTTTTTAGAAGAGAAGTGTCTTGAATTTGGCTAATCTCATCAACCAGTTCCGAAGGCACATTCTCAAACCGAATCTCAAGGGCATCAATGACAGATTCTCGAGCTTTTTGAATCATCCCTTTTTCCATTCCCATTCTTTCAACACTGGTAATATAAGGCATTCGTTTTTCCTCCTCGTACTGATTTAATTCCTGTTGAAACTCTTGTTCTAATTCAGTGGGTAAGCTCATCAGCCAATCGATAAACTTAAAGAGGTTGATAATATCCTCTCGTTGATAACCCTGTTCGTACAACCGTTTAGTTAATGCTAATTTCGCTTCTTTGCGCTTTTTTCGGTTTTGCCGAGTTTCTAAAGCTTGGAGATGCGCCATCACGACTGTAGCAAAAGGATTGCGGCTGGCTTCTAAAGCTGACCACTGCTGCTTGAATTCTAGCAACTTGACGACCGGAAAGCGAAAACTCACTTGACAATCAAATAACTCACGCTCAAATTGATTGGGTCGCCAAGAAGCATTATCATCACCTAAAACTGCCAAACTCGCTACTGAACGCCTGTAACGATCATAAATGCGGTAGTAATAGACAAACATCCGTTCAGCAAAGTCAATTTCTCGCTGACCTTGGATTTCTATGTGGATTAAAACCCAGGTCTCTTCTCCCGCCATACGATAAATTTTCACCAACTTATCGACGAGACGTTTGCCTAACTCAGCATCGCGCACCACTTGTTGAAGTTCTTTGTCGAGAAATTCAAAGCCTTGATTCCAATCAATACCCGCATGAGCTTGAGGAAAAAAGAAGGAAACAAAGTCTTTAAAGTAGATTTCTAAGACATCTTTCCAAGGAGTATCAAAATCAGTATTTGGGTTAGTCATTTCAGTTATCATACTAAATCCTTTGAGTATAGGCTACATATGAGGAGAGGCAATAGGCAAAAGGCAATAGGCAAAAGGAGCAATAGATAATCAGTTTTTAATAACAGGATTTAGGATCATACTAAATCCTGTTTAAAAAGTACAGGAGAGTGGGAAGCATCAGAACTGCAAAAGAGAAATTTCGAGCATTTGTACTAAAATTTCCTCTGGGCAGTTTCAATGCAGTACAGCTTATCGGCAAAAGCGTCCATAATTAGGGTTTGCTGAAAAAGTTTTTCGGTGGGGGGTGGGGGTTGGGGGTTGGGGGATGGGGGATGGGGGATGGGGGATGGGTTTTACCGATTTTCAGGTGGTCAACTACCTAATTTTCAGGGAAAAAGTACCTGAATTTTCCCCCTGATCACTCCCATGCCTGGTACTTTTTGATTGACAAAAAGTCTAAAAGTCGTACCCAACAAGGTTTTTAGATTTATTCAGCAGACCCTAAGTAGTTGGACAAAAATAAAGTTAACTGTGGGGTAAGGAGTCGGTCGTCAGGAGTCAGGAGACGGGATACACGCTAAGATACAAATAATAAACTTGAGAGAAGCACTTGATTAAATATGACTCTAACTGACGTTGAAGTAAATCCCTCGACTCCAGAAGATTTTTTAGATTCTGAAACATTAGTACAGGTCGATTTAATGCAGCAAAAGATTCAACAATATTTACAAACCCTATCAGTAGAAAATTTAAAGATGATTCTAGAATTTGCCGCTTATTTGTCAGATAAAGAAAGTGAAAAGGCAACGCAAGAAATTAGAGCAATCCCGAATATTATGGAACATTTGAAAGAAGCTGAAATGGATTTACAATCAGGTTGCCTCATTGATTGGGAAAGCTGAGATGACTTATAAAGTCCGTTTGACAGCTAAAGCAAATAAAGTTTATTCTGAAGCGGATCCAATCTTAAAAAAGAAGATTGCTAAGTGTTTAAAACTACTTCAAGAAACACCGAAAAATTACCCTCAAATTAAAGCATTAAAGGGAGAATTTGCTGGGAAGTATCGCTTCCGCGTTGGAGACTATCGGGTTATCTATACAGTTGATGATAGTCAGTCTCAAGTTATTGTCTTGCTGATTGAACATCGCAGTCAAGCTTACCGCCAATAAATAGGGTTTGCGGCAAAAAGGTTATTGTTGAAGTCAGTCAGGAAGCGGGAGTTTCAGGCTTTGTTGTCCTCTTTTTGCACTAATTTGTGTTCTATAAAAATGGTAATGCAAGGTTTTTGAAGCTCCCAATCCTCATAGTGTTAATATTCGGTAATCTCATCCAATTGGAAAGGCAAGATTTGAGAAAAAAAGTAGAAGTTAAGGAACGCGGAGCATTCGTTCTTCGATTTCTTGCCAAACGGTAGGGGAAATATTAACAGCCACTTTTTGGCAACTTAGTATTAATTCATTAACGTATAGATAATTTTGAAATATAATCCAGTCAGGTCTTCTCCAAGAAGAGAACCCAATTGGACTTTGCTTATAAAAATCTAGAATTATTTTTTCATCTGCTGAGATTTGATCAAATTCTAATTGTCCTAGTATTTTTTTTATAATTGAACTAATCAATGCAAAAATATGTGTTACTGTTTTTTCACTTGGCATTTGTTCACTGATTAACCAATATCGATAATGATTGTGATACAAAACATCAATACCAACATATTCTTGACTTAATTTATCTAATTCCTGAAGGAAAGGTTCGTCAAATTGTGGAGTACAATCTATGTAATTATTATACATATCTGACTGTATTCTATTATAGCGTTTGGTAAAATTAATCCCTGTATTTAATCTGTCAAAAAGAATGATTGAGCGTTTTGCAGAGGGTTTAACCGATTCTTTTAATTCACCAGTTGCTTGCTCTACCCAAACAAGAAATTTAGATAATTCGGCATTCTTCGCATATTTCTGGGCTTCTTTCTCCATTGCTAATAACAATTTATCGGCTTTCCCTCGCATCAAACCCGCCACTAACAAAAAGACCTCTTGCCAACGAGTTTCTGTTATATGATTCTTAACTGCTTCTTCAATCAAATCATTGTCATAGATATACTGAGCCGTGAGGTATTCCTGAAGGGTTAAATGAGAAAAAGAATAGACATATCTCGCCCGCTCTACTAAAATTCCCTGTTCAATTTCAATGGTTTTTAATACTTTTTCTCCGTCCAGATGTTGCGGAGCATTGAAGTTTTGTTTAAGGTGATCTTTAATTTGCTTAACAATTTCTCGTTTTTCTAGAAAAAGTTTATCTGCTACAAAATTCTGATAAGCAATTTCAGATAGCAAAATTTCTTCTTGCTCAATACTGAGATTTTCATAAACTAAACCGCGATTAGGTAAACGTTTTTCGGCTGACCATTTTTCCAATAAAATTCGTAACGCATCTTGATAAAGGCGACTGCGATTTGTGGGAAAAGATTGATTTTCATCATAAACCAAACACAAAAAAGTCAACAATAACGGTGTATGGGCTAACTCTTTTGCACTTTTATACTCCTCCTTTTGCAACAGTTCCCAACAATTTTTAGCCGTCTCATTTTTGCGATCTAATTCGGAACTAAACCAATGTTCAATAAAACTTTGAATTTGCTGATCATCAAATTCGACAATTTCAATATCGGTAAATCGTTGAAGATGAGTTCTAGCAGCAGTGCGACAGGAGAGAATAAAACGATTTTTATAATGCCTATCTACAAAATCTTTAATTTTCTCGATTACATTATTCACATTAGCTGTTGGCACTTCATCCAAACCATCTAATAAAATTAGTAATTCCCCTTTTTCTAGTTTATTGCTAATATTTTTTTCCACATTGGGAAAACCACAAATTTTAAACTCCTCTTCAATTAATGCCTGAATATTAATCTCGTTTTCTTTAAAGTTTTTCAACTCCAGTAAAACAGGTGTTAGAGAATGCTGATAACTGTCTTTATTTCCCTTGAGAGCTTCTAGCCCAACTTTTCGCAAAAATGTAGATTTACCAATGCCGGGATCACCAAGTACCATTAAATATTGTTCTTGATTCGCCAAAAGTAAACCATCTTTTTTACCATCATCCCTAAAGTTAAATCGTCGCTGCTTACTCTCACGATATTTATTTTCTAAATTTTCATCATAATAATCCCTGACTAAATTCCCCAAACATTTGACATTAACATAAATTGACTCCAAATCCATCGGCTTAGACATTTTTAAAACCTTAATCATGCCGTGCCGATCCCAGTAACGTTGAGTATATTCCCGCAAAAAAAGATACTTTCCTTCTTTGATAAGCTGCCCGACATCTTTATTCAATAACTCATTTTTATTAATACCCTCCCACCCCGATTTAATCATTTGGCCAATAAAATTATTAGTCAATGCTGTTACAATGGTTGTTTCAATTCCTGTCATAACTTAACCCCTGTAAATCCTCTGACCCTTAGTATAAGCCAGAAAGCGGGTTTCTCATCAACCCAGAAACCCGCTTTCTCATCAACAACCCAGAAAGCGGGTTTCTCATCAACCCAGAAACCCACTTTCTTTAAGAAAGCGGGTTTCTAATCCTTAAGCCGCTAAACTGGGAATAGCTGCTTGTCCTTGGCTCTCATTTCTCAGATTGTCAAATAATGCAAATTTATCTTGACTATAGTGCCACTACCCCCACTCATCCCCAAGTGATCGAGCGGGTTGCCACTATTCTCCAGCGTCATTGGGGCAACCCCTCCAGTTTACACACTTGGGGACAGGATACGGCGACAGTCATCGAAATGGCCAGAGAACAGGTAGCAGGGTTAATTAATGCCAATTCAGACCAGATTATCTTCACTTCTGGCGGTACGGCTATCAAGCTAAAATTGATCAGCCCCCCTGGTAAACCGCCCAAGGCTGGTTCTAATGTTAAACCGAAGGCCAAATCAGGACAAGGAGAAAAAATAAAAATTCTTGGGTGGGAAATGTGGCCGCATCTCATAATCCACTGATTATCTATTCCCCCTTTTGCCTGTTCCCTGTTCCCTATTCTAACTGATAACTGATCACCGATTACTGATAACTGAATATGGCTTATTCTCGCATTAAAAAACTAGCAAATTATCTACGTCCCCATTGGCAAATAGTAACTGGGGGGGTAGTTGCTCTGCTTATTGTTAATCTTTTGGGTGTTTATATACCGCTTTTAATCCGGGATAGCATCGATGATTTGAGTAAATCCTTTGACTTTCAAAAAATCATTTATTATCTGATTTTAATTGTCGCTTTAGCCTCGATTATGTGGTTTATCCGCATGATTTCCAGAGTATTGTTATTCGGGATCGGTCGTCAGGTAGAGTTCGAGCTTAAACAAAAAATCTTTCAGCATTTATTAACCCTTGAACCTGCCTATTTTTCTCGGCAAACTTCAGGAGATTTAATCAACCGTGCCACTAGCGATGTGGATAATATCCGTCGTCTGGTGGGTTTTGCTTTGCTCAGTTTGGCTAATACTTTTTTTGCCTATGGGTTAACTTTGCCTGTAATGTTAGCGATTCATATTCCCCTTTCAATCGCCGCTATTTCTGTCTATCCTTTGATGTTAATTGCGGTGCAGTTATTTAGTGGTCGTCTGCAGCGGCAACAGAAAAAAGTACAAGAAAAACTCTCGCATCTGAGCGATTTAATTCAAGAGGATATGAGTGGTATTACTCTGATTAAAATTTATGCCCAAGAAGGTAACGAGCGCCGAGCATTTAAGCAAAGAAATCGCGAATTATTACAGGCTAATTTAGATTTAGTCCAGACTCGTAATTTTCTTTTTCCCCTGATTGAAGCTTTGGCCTATGTCAGTTTATTGGCGTTGCTTGCTCTCGGTACTAGACAAATTATAGCGGGTAATATCACCATTGGGGACTTTATTGCTCTGTTAATTTTGGCAGAAAGATTAGTTTTTCCCACTGCTTTATTAGGTTTCACTATTACTGCCTACCAACAGGGAGAAGTGAGTATAGATCGTCTGGAAACTATCCTATTAGCCGAGGCTAAAATTAAAGACAATGCCGATTGTATTCACTTAAAAAATATTCAAGGAAAAATTACCGCCAAAGCCTTGACTTTTTTCTATCCTGATGCTAAGGAACCCGCCTTAAAATCTCTTTCTTTTACCATTAATCCGGGGGAAACGGTAGCGGTCGTCGGTGCGATCAGATCGGGAAAATCTACCCTTGCTAACGCTATTCCCCGTCTTTTGAATATTGCTGAGGGACAGTTATTTATTGATGATCAAGATGTCACTCAAATTGCCCTGGAAGAGCTGCGAAAAGCGATCGCTTATGTTCCCCAAGAAAGTTTTTTATTTAGTACCACTATTGAAGATAATATCCGTTATGGCGATCCGCTGCTGAATTTTTCGGCAGTGGAATCGGCGGCCAAACAAGCGAGAATTCAGGAGGAAATCGAGAATTTCCCGCAAAAATACGGAACTTTAGTGGGAGAACGTGGGATTACTCTTTCCGGTGGTCAACGTCAACGGGCCTCTTTAGCGCGCGCTTTAGCCATCCAAGCACCGATTTTAATCCTTGATGATGCCCTATCTAGCGTCGATAATCAAACGGCTACAGCTATTTTGGAAAATATCAGCCAAGAAAGCCAAAAAACCGTGATTTTTATCTCCCATCAATTATCGGCCGCTGCCACTGCCGATCGCATTTTTGTCATGGATCGCGGAGAAATTGTCCAGATAGGAACCCACGAGGAGTTAATCGCAGTCCCCGGAGTCTATCAAAATCTCTGGCAACAGCAGCAGTTAGAGTCTAAGGTTTTACATTAGCCGATAAAACAGGGAATCTGCCAGTTATTGCCAGTGAGTAGGAGAATTTAAGAATGATTTAATGGCTATTTTGTCGATTTAATGGCAGTAAAAGCCAAGAATCTCACTCAACACTTTATCAAAAAAATTTCTAGCTAATTTTTGTGTTATCTTGATTTCTCGTGGCACAGGTAATGTGCTAAAAACCGAATAGAAGTCCACTTGAACCGAGAAATTCATGCTTAAAAATCTGAGTAAAACCGCTCTTTTAGCCACTGCTACCCTGATCGGTGTCCCTAGCGTCTTCATTCAGCCGACAATTGCCCAAATGCCTACTCTAGGAGATGGTATCATCTGTACAGCAACTGGCAAAACCGCCCAAGGAGTAAAACTATATGTTTATACTTCTGAAATTGATGACGACTCAATCAACAAAAAAGAACCGGTGACTCTGACAATGGTTTCCCCGGTTAGTGATGTGGTGGAAGGGCAAATTTTGGTAGTTAACAAAGACGATAACACCGTAACGATTGATAATTTTGCTGCCGCAACTCCCCCGGAAATGCAGCCAATAGGATTAGCTGTCACTACCTATCAAGGTAGAAATACTTTTAGTGGAAAAAGTCAAGCAGGAACACCGGTTAGTTTTACCCTAGAAAACAATCTTCGCACCATTAAAGTTAAGCATGGTGGTGATTCTTTCACGGGAGTCTGTCACTAAAATTACCCTAAGAGCGGTTAACAGTTTTGTTAGTCCTCTTTAACTTGAGCATCTCAAAAGCTGGATGTTATATTAATCCAGCTTTTTTAATTATAATTAGTTATCTTTTAGCGACAATGAACAAGAATCAACTTTTAAGCGAACCTTTTTTACAATTACCCACCGAAACATCAATAAAAGTGGTTTGGTTTACGGAATTTTTTGGCACTCGTCATCAGGTGCGCTACGGGGAAAAACTAGAGAAAATTGCCCTCGCTCGCACTAGCAAATTAACTAGAGTTAGAGAAGATGCCAAATCGACAACCCTTGAAGCTTATCAATCTTTAACCGATCGAGAAATCTGGCGACATCAGGCCGAAATTACTGATTTAAATCCCGGGGAAAGGATTCCCTATCAAGTCACCAGTTTTCAGGAAAATACAGCGATTAGAAGTGATCTTTATACCCTTACCCCAACACCAAAAAAAGGAACTAATCTCAAAATTCTGCTCACTTCCGATCATCAATTAATGCCGATGACTGCCGCTAATTTGCAAAAAGTTAGCGAAACTATTGGACAGGTAGATGCGGTTTTTTTAGCCGGAGATTTAGTTAATATACCCGATCGAGCGTCGGAATGGTTTGATGATAGTCGCGGTGGGTCATTTTTTCCCTGTTTACAAGGTCGTGCTAATTATACTCTCACAAAAAATGGCATTCAAACTATTTATAAAGGAGGTGAAATTATTCAAAATGCACCCTTATTTCCTGCTATTGGTAATCATGAAGTTATGGGCAGATTTTCTACTTCCAGAGGTTTAAATGAACAGTTTGAAGATGCTATTCCTCACTTTATTGCTAAAAAACTAGCAGAGGATACAGCAGAAATTAATGAAAACTGGTTAAAAAATAAGGCTTTCAACACAGAAACCTACGAAGAAATTTTTTCTTTGCCTCAAAATAAATATTATTCTCTAACTTTTGGTGATATTCGTTTAGTGGTTTTATATGTTACTAATATCTGGAGAAATCCCAATTTAGAACCCAGTGCAAGGGGAAGATATTACGAAAATCAAAGAGATTTAGATAGACCCGATCGATGGGGTTACGGTCAGCATATTTTTGAGCCAATTGCTCAGGGTAGTCCTCAATATCAATGGTTAAAAAAAGAGTTAAATAGTCGAGAATTTCAAGAGGCTAAATATAAAGTAGTTATGTTTCATCATCCTCCCCATACCCTAGGAGGAAATATCGTTCCACCCTACACCGATCCCCTACCGACAATTCAAGAGGATGCCACGGGAAAAGTTACATCAGTACGCTATGATTATCCCCAAGAAAATGATTATATTATTCGCGATCTAATTCCTTTATTAGAATCGGCCAAGGTTAATTTGGTTTTCTATGGTCATTCTCATTTATGGAATCGTTTTCTTAGTCCTAACGGCACTAATTTTCTCGAATCTTCTAACGTAGGTAATAGTTATGGTGCTTATTTAGGTGATAAAAAACGTCCTGTACCTCTCGATAGAAATTATGCAGCCATCGGTAATCCTAATGGATTAGCAGCAATTATCCCGAATATTGCTCCTCTAGTGGATTGGGTTAATCAACCTTTACCCTATATTGCCAGTAATGATGTGACGGTTTTTAGCATTTTAGATACAGAAAAAGGAACCGTGAGCAGTTATCGTTTTGATACTCGTTATCCTGACTCCGAAGTAATTAAATTTGATGAATTTGACCTTTTTAGCATAGGTGAAATATAATAAAATCAAAGAGTGCCGGTTAAATAGATTCTCTTGGGGTTAATTCTATGACTACTGTTACTAGCAATGATATTCAAGAATTGAAAGACTTACTCTCGGCAATGCGACAGGAAAACCGCGAGCAGATGATTTCCCTGCGAGAAGAAACCCGCAAGCAAATTGATACGCTAAAGGAAGATAATCGCAAACAACTAGAAACCCTGAGAGAAGAAAATAACCAGCAATTTATTAACCTACACAAAGAAATCACGGAAGTCAAAATTATCACGGCTAAAATTGAAGGAACAATTCAATCCCAAGCAATATTAACCCAAAAAATTCCTGATTTAATCGAGAAAGTTGGGGAATTAAAAAACTGGAAACAAATAGCTATTGTCGCTATCACTGCTTTTACCAGTGCCACAATTACTTGGTTTATTCGAGGAGGAAATTTAAAACCTTAAAGTCTGGCATTTTTCTCAATTCCTAATTGGTGCATTTGCAGAATAATCGGTTTCAGGGTTTCTCCGAAAGCGGTTAAAGAATGGTCGATTCGCCACCGCCTTTGCAGTCCCCCAGTTAACTTATGCCACAGGATAAATGTATAGGCACAAAACACCAAGATAAAATAAAGTGGTGTAATCGGTTATAAATCACTCCGAAGGCATTATTGGTCATTTGAGTTAGATTTTTCCTTTCACTTTCCCCTAATAATCCTCCTAAATACTGTCTGAACCCATTTTTTTGCGCTTCGCTCTTGAAGCAATTGTCAAAACGTCCACACCATCGGTCAAAGCAGGGAAGCATCGCGGCCGGGGTTGTCTCTTTCATCGCTGCTCTCTCAGCGTCAAGTGCTTATTCTATAACGATTATACTCTTGTTGATCGTTTAAGTCCCACTAGGATAAATTGATCTCTAATAACCCCGGTGGTGGCGCAATCTCGATGCGTGCCGCTTTCAGATCCACCAGTGGAACAATTTCTTTGACGAAGGGGACCAAGGCCCTGGCCTCTGAGTCGGAGGATGGACTTTTTTTCTTGACAGAGGCGAGATTTGCTTCTAGTTGCACTGCTAAAATGTCATTACCCGCCCAGAAAATATCTACCACAACCCCGATTTTTTCTCCTGTAAGGTGATGATAAACCTCTAAGTTCACTAGCTCGCTAACATGATATTCATCCGCTTTTAGGTGAGGTTTTTCTAGTTTATTTGCCCATAACTTATATCCGCGCAAAGCTTCGGCTTGTTCCCGATTTTCAACCCCCTCTAACTTGATAACATAAACATTTTTGCCTGGTAGCTCACGTCCCCTGAGCAGAGTAATTTCTCGGATTTCTCCCCCTTGGATCCCTTGTATTCCCCTCACCCCTCGCTTCTGAAAACGTTCGGGAAAATCTGATACCGATAAAACTCGCAATTCTCCCTCCAGTCCCTGGGGCGCTACTATTGTCCCAATTTCTAGCCAATTTTCTTCCATTGTCTCGACATTTTTTGCTATAGCTTTCCTTAGTATATAGCCTTTTTTGTCTCGCTCCTAGATTTTAAAAGTCTTGGTAAGGTAAAATTTTTAGTTGACCTCTACTCCTGACCATTTTTTGACTTTTTACTGGTGACTTTTTACTGAATTATGACTATTTGGCAAGCGGATTTTTATAAATCTTCATCTTCTTCCCCTCTTGGCACAGTCTGGCAATTGTTAATTTCCGATCCTCTGGGTCATCTTATCTATGAAAATTCCTGTCCCCAATCGCAAGCTAATAGCGACTGGTTAACCCAACAGTTACAGCAAGCTTGTCAAGTCTCCTCCCCAGAAATTATCCAAGTTTTTCGCCCCCAATGCGCCAATTTATTCCTCCTCGCTGGTCAAAATTTACAGATCAAAATCGAGTTAACCCGTCACGTTAACGCCCTCAAAAAACAGCTAGAATTGCGGCAAATTCCCATAAATATCGACTCTCCTCCACCACAACCCGTACCCGACCAATTTTTAGGTCAAGAGTGGCGTTTTGCTCGTTTTCCCGCCGTTGATTTAGTTAACTTTTTTGGCGATCGCCGAATACCGATTCTTTCCCTACCAGAGGCCTTTTCTCCTTTAAAACTAGGTTTAGCCTCCACTTTAACGATCCCCGGTGTGGTTATTACCGGTGGTAAAAAATCTTTGGCGATCGCTCGTTGGTTAGGGGAAATTAACCCGGTATTTATCGCTCATATTCCCACAGAAACGGGGCGATCGGGCGGTTTAGTCTTGGAATCGGGTCTCAATGAGCGTTGGATTTTCCTGACCTACGAAGATGAAGAAGTGGCCCGGGCAGCCAATGCTTATCAAGCAACCAAAGAGGAAAGCCAAGGTTTGCACTTTCTCCTCATACAACCGGATGATTCCGGTCGCACTTTTACCGGCTTTTGGCTACTGAAGCAGGTTTAACCCCCAAGCTGTCCCCAAGAGGCAGAGAATGCCTGCTAAACCGGCTAAAGGTTGGTTATAGATACCTTTAACCCAAACTAACCCAGAATCGCTGTAAGACATCAATTCGGCACTGTCTAGCAAGGCCAATCCCCATACCCAACCGCCATGAAGTCCCCAAGCTAATCCTAAACTACCATGATCGATCGCCCGGGCCCAGACCAGAACCATCCCCATCAGAAATAAACCGGGTAGTTGCGGCAGAGTTTGCTGACGTTCCCAAAGCAGGTGCAGCAGGGCAAAAATTAGGCTAGAAATGGCTCCCGCCACCCAAAAACCGTATTCTTGGCTTAATTGGCTCAAAAAGATGCCCCGAAAGATTAATTCCTCGGTAATACCCACCCAGAGAGCCACTATCAACAGGGGTAAACTCAAGGAAAAAGCGCGAGCGAGGTTTTTGGGCTGCCAATGTACCCATGTCAAAATCCCCTCTAGGAAAAAAATTATCCCTAATCCCACCACTGCCAGGATTAATCCTTTAGTTAGGGAGATAAATAGGGAAAATGAGCAAATTAATCCGTAATTATGGAGGCTGCTCCCCTCTATCTTTAATAATCCCCAGATAACTAAGGGAGCCAATGCGTAAAGAGAGGCCACCAGTGGCAATTTCTGGTCAGGTTTTGTACCTTGCAGCGGTTGCCATCCCAAACGACTCCCTAAAACAATGGCAATCGGCAGCCAGAGAATTAACCAGGCTAACAGGAAAATAATAATTTTTATTAAGGCAGCCATGTCCATTGTCAATTAGGTGCTAGGGAACTGGGGTGTGGGGTGTGGGGTTTTGGGGTTTTGGGGTATTAGTTGAAATTTCCCTACCCCCTACCCCTAACACCCATAAAACAAACCCTCTAGGGATAGAATAACTGTGGAACTTTGCTCTGGTAAAGCCTAGCTCCAACAAAAATCCATCCCTAGGGGGTTGCGAAAAAGAAGAAAAAGTGCTTAAGGAAAACCCCTCGAGTTGATGAAAGAGGCGGTCAGGGGTTAGAATTAGGGATAAGAATCTATATTGTCTTTTTGGTCGGTCTTGTCAAAACTAGCCCTTTTGACTGCCGATTTTTTTTATCCTTATCCCTACTTCGTAACCTATTTAAGCTCCTACCGATTCTTCTGATTCCGTTTGTTTGAGGTGGATGTGCTTGTAGCCAAGTTTGATTTCAAACTCATCGCCGGGCTGCAAGTTCATTTGTTCGGTATAGGTGGAACCGATGACGATTTGACCATTTTTGTGGACACTAACCCGGAAAGTGGGTTCGCGGCCGCGGCCATCTTTAGTGCCTTCGGGATCGAGAGGAACCCCTTTTGCACCCAAAACAGCATCGTAAAAGTCGGTTAAATTGACCCGAACTTGGCCATCTTTACTTTGGGAGTAGTAACCACAACGTTTTGCCGTTTCGCGACGGGGTAAGTGGGCCAACTCTTTGACTTTTTGAAGTAGAGCTTTCCCGGTTAGGGGAGTAGGAGAGATATCATTCATGGTACTTTTAAATGTTCCTTGATTTTTGACTGGCTGTCAATTAAGTTTACACTGACAAATTGATCATACCAAAAATCTTGCCAAAAATGTCTAGAGGGGAATAATAAATTTTTTAAAACTGATGGTTCTGTGATGACAATCGTGCTAAGAAGACCCCAGACTAGGTAGTAAGTGTAGGCCTTGTGGGGGAGAGGAAATTTTTGGCCAAGACTCGCGCAATTTTTGGTCGGGTGCGAGGAAAACAGGGAGGAGAAAGTGAGGACATAAAACGGATCAAGCTATACCTGGCAAGGAATTGAGAAACTATACTTGTGGTTGGAGTTGGCAAAAAACTAATGACCCAGAGCAGTAAATCCGGGGTGATTAAACTGTTTTCGAGCGACTTGCCCATCTATGATTAGGTCTAGATACCCACCCCTTGGCGCAACCGACCGGGGAAAATCTTAAGGATTAATTACCATTACTAGCTCCCCTTTGGCCCGTTAACATCGATTATCCTGAGTATTAGGAGTCCCTCATCCCCGTGCCGAGTATGGAAGTTTCTTTTAAAATTCTGCGTCAACAACCCAACGACACCCCTTACCTAGAAAATTTTACCCTAGAGGTGGAGGCGGGAAATACAATTCTCGACTGCCTTAATCGCATCAAATGGGAACTTGATGGAACTTTGGCCTTTCGTAAAAATTGCCGCAATACAATTTGTGGCAGCTGTGCGATGAAAATTAACGGCCGTTCGGCCTTGGCTTGTCAAAAAAATATCGCCAGTGAATTAAACCATTCTAGCCAAAAAGATGTCGGAGAAATTCCCGAAATCACGATCGCACCTCTGGGTAATTTACCGATTATCCGGGATTTAATCGTCAATATGCAACCGTTTTGGGACGATTTAGAAAAGGTTGAACCTTATATTAGTAGTCAAGCGCGCACCATTCCCGAACGAGAATTTCTGCAAACTCCAGAAGAAAGAGCCAATCTCAATCAGATGGGTAACTGCATTATGTGCGGCGCCTGTTATTCGGAATGTAATGCCAAGCAAGTCAATCCCGATTTTGTCGGTCCCCACGCTTTAGCAAAAGCGCAGCGCACCTTAGTGGATTCCCGCGATGGTAATCAGGAAAGTCGCCTAGAACTTTATAACCAAGGCACCGCAGGGGTTTGGGGTTGTACTCGTTGCTATTTCTGTAATGCGGTTTGTCCCATGGAAGTGGCTCCCATGGATCAAATCGGTAAAATTAAACAGGAAATACTCGCTCGCAAGTCGGACGATAGTAGTCGTCCCATTCGTCACCGGAAAGTTTTAGTGGAATTAGTCAAAGCAGGGGGATGGGTTGATGAACGCAAATTCGGCATCTATGTGCTGGGCAATTATTGGCGCGATTTACAGGGTTTATTAAGTATTGCCCCCTTGGGATTGCGGATGATTGCTAAGGGTAAATTCCCCACTTCCTTTGAAGCTTCCGAGGGAACCGAGGAAGTCAGAGGTTTAATTACTGCTATTCAAAATTCTCGCTCTTGATCACTCTCGATAGTTAGAGCAATTTTGAGATGATTATGATCTATATTCTATATTGACTGGAGAACCCATTATCATGTTCGATCGAGATAGTATCCGTGGTTTTTCTGCCCTGATTACCCTTATGGGAGTTGCTTCTAGTTTGGGTTTTAGCTTCAACGCACCGGCTTTCTCCCAAGCTATCTCTAACAATTTACCATTACTCTTAGCCCAAAAAAGCGAAAAGGTGCGAGTAGCGGTTTTAGACTTCGATTATAGCGGTCTCAGTAATCCCCAGTGGTTAACATTTCTCAATGGTGGAGCCAGTGGTGTCAGTGATATTCTCGTCAATAAATTGGTGGAAAGTGGTCGCTATACAGTCATTGAGCGCAGTCGCATTGATGCTGTCCTCAGAGAACAAAATTTGGGGGCTTCGGGACGGGTAGATGCCGCTACTGCCGCTCAAATCGGGCAAATTTTAGGGGTAGATGTGGTGATTATCGGTTCGATTACCCAATTCGATTTACAAAAAAAACAATCTGGTGGCTCGTTTATTATTTTTAGCACGGCCAAGACAGAAACCGATGCTTTTGTCAAGTTAAATGTCCGGGCAATTAATACCACCACGGCCGAAATTATTACCACCGCTCAGGGAGATGGTACTGCCAATCAATCCGATGGTTCAACCGTGGTTTTAGGGGTTGGGGGTGGTTCCCAAACCTCCAACGAAGGGAAATTACTCAGTATTGCCACCGATAAGGCAGTGGCGCAGGTGGTGGATAATCTCAATGATAAAGCCGACCAAATCGCCGCTACACCTCGCTCGCTCCCGACTGTCACCGCTTTAGTGGCTGCCGTGGCGGGAAATCAGGTAATTCTCAATAAAGGTACGGGAGAAGGCTATCGTGTCGGTTTACGCATTTCCATCGAACGGACGACTCAAACGGTCAAGGATCCGCAAACGGGTAAGGTTATCCGTCAGATTACTCAACCGATTGGCACTCTCGAAATTGTCGAAGCTGATGGTCAATCTAGCGTCGGTCGCATCATTACCGGTAATGGTTTTAAAGTCGGTGATTTAGCTAAACCGATTCGTTAATTGGGGATTGGAGTGTGGGGTGTAGGGTGTAGGGTGTTGTAGGGTGTAGGGTGTGGGGTGTAGGGTGTGGGGTGTAGGCTGTGGGGTGTAGGCTGTGGGGTGGTGGGGAGATCGGTAAACTTAAAACTCAAATCTGATCACTGATAACTGATAACTGATCACTGATCACTGATAAGTGAACACTCAGGAAAATTTGAAGTTATGTAAAGCGAACCCCGGGGTCAGGTAAGACAACCGATAAAATTTATAATCGGAATCCCTTGGATATTCCCTAGACCAGAGCGATTAACGAAAATTATCAAAAAATGATACAAGATAAAAAACCCACGGTGATCATTACTGGGACAACTTCTGGAGTCGGTCTCTACGCCGCTAAATCCCTTGCTCAAAGAGGTTGGTTTGTGGTTATGGCCTGTCGGGATATCCCGAAAATGGAACAGGCCGCCAAGGAGTTGAACATTCCCCGGGATAACTACTGTATTGAATTTATCGACCTCGGTTCCCTCGATAGCGTCCGGCGCTTCGTTAAAAATTTCCGGGCCTTGGGCAGATCTCTAACCGCTTTAGTCTGCAATGCCGCTATCTATATGCCTTTGCTCAAAGAACCCTTAAGAAGTCCCGACGGTTATGAATTGAGCATGGCCACCAATCATTTAGGTCATTTCCTGCTGTCGAATTTGCTCTTGGAAGATCTAAAAAATTCTCCCTCTCCCGACCGCCGTTTAGTCATTCTCGGCACTGTCACCCATAATCCCGATGAATTAGGCGGTAAAATTCCTCCTCGTCCCGATTTGGGCGATTTAGACGGGTTTGCCAAGGGTTTCCAAGAGCCGATTACCATGGCCGACGGCAAAAATTTTGAATCGGTCAAAGCCTATAAAGATAGTAAGGTGTGTAATGTTCTCACCATGCGGGAACTGCACAAACGCTATCACCAATCGACCGGAATCACTTTTACTTCCCTCTATCCGGGTTGTGTGGCCGATACACCCCTTTTCCGCAACCATTACCCCTTTTTCCAGCAGTTTTTCCCCTGGTTCCAGAAAAATATCACCGGTGGCTATGTTTCCCAAGAATTAGCCGGGGAAAGAGTCGCTATGGTGGTTGCTGACCCCGAATACCGTCAATCCGGTGCTTACTGGAGTTGGGGCAACCGTCAGAAAAAAGAGGGTAAATCCTTTGTTCAAAGGGTTTCTCCTCAAGCTCGCGACGAGGAAAGAGGCGCAAAAATGTGGGAATACAGCGCTAAATTAGTCGGATTAGCCTAATTTACGATTTTAAGACTAAAAAAGGACACAAGTTAACTTGTGTCCTTGTCGAAACGGGGAGGCCAGAGCAGCAAGAAACAATCCATAACTGGGTTTTTAAAGCTCGATCGGCAGTTAATGATATGGCGTTGTCAAATGTAAAGATGAATCAAGCAAAAGTGTAGGGAACTGGAACATCCTTAAACTTAAGGTAATGAATTAGGGTTTGCTGAAAGAAGCTACAACCTTTATTGGAAAAGGCTTTTAGCTAGATTGAGAGTCGCTCAGGTGCCCCTGAATCTGCTAAAATTACTCAAAACCCTTGCATCTTCTCTCCTTAGTACCAATGTATCGCAAGAT
>NZ_JADBTZ010000278.1:0-17245 GCF_020245885.1 Microcystis sp. M165S2
TGGTCGAGGGAATCAACAATAAACTTAAACTAATAAAACGAAGAGGCTATGGCTTTAGAAACTTTCGGAATTTTTGGGTTAGAAGTATGTTATCTTGGCATCTTGTCTGTTGATTTAGCATAAAGAGTAACGAAGAGCCCAGATCCTGAATCTCTGCATCTTTTTGAGCAATCTCTTGTTGTTTGTCACGAGCTACTAACACCAGACCAATTAAAGGGATTAATGCACCTGCAACAAAAGTTAAAAAAGGTTTTGACCAATGATTATCCTCTTTAAGTTTTTCATATTCTAATATTATCTTGGCTTGTTCAGGATTGCCTACAGACAATTCTCTCAGATCTTCAAGTGATACACCTGCATGAGGTAACGCATTCTGATTGTTCCGATTTTGAAACCGTGCTTGCAAATTTTGAAGCCATGCTTGTAGAATTGTCATCTGCTTGTCCTCGTTTGAACGAATTAATATTGCTTGGCTTTACGCCGCTGTAACCAGCGTTTGAACGAAGTAGCACTTTCTGTAGATTGTTTGCCAAGCAACAATCCTTCAATACCGATATCCTCATCGAGTTCTGGCCAATACATACCATAACCTCCACCGCTAATTTGAACATTAACACGCTCAGCCGGACTGCCATGAGCCAGACGCGGATACCAACCAATCGGGACAGCAATGGTACGACCGTCTTCGAGGTCAACAGACAGGGTATCATCTGTCACCGTGACACTAACTATTTTAGGCAGGGCCAGTGTCACCACCGCAGAAATCATCCCATTCATGTCTCAATACCTCCAGATGTTCACGGATTATACGCTCAATGTCACGCAACTCTCTGCGATTATAACCGTGATTTGTTGCCAGTGTGACATCGGGATCTAGCCAGAATTTGGCGCTTCGGTTCTCTCGATCTGCGTGTATATGTCGTGGTTCATGGCAATCATAGGAATAAAAGTAGAAGCGGTAAGGACCAGTCCGTAAGGCCGTCGGCATAGGTACAGATTGCCTCCAATCTTGACTTTATCTATTAGACATCTCCAAAAATTATAATCCAGTCACAGCTTGCTTTTAGTTTGTGTACTCACTAAATAGTTCGATAGCTGAAATGTATATCTATCGTTGCTAATTCAATTTCACTGAAAAAATATGAGGCAATTAAAATAATTTCTATTCGGGTAGATTCCTTAACTAGAAAGACTTTTGCTCTTGAGATAATATTAGGTCGAGGTCTATTCTTGACCAAAGATCAAACATAATTAGGGTTTGCTGAATAAATCTAAAAACCTTGTCGGATAACACTTTTGGACTTTTTTGACATCAAAAAGTGCCTGACCTTGGAGTGATCGGGGGGAAAATTCAGGCACTTTTTCCCTGAAAAATAGGTAATTGACCACATGAAAATCGGTAAAACCCTACACCCTACACCCTACACCCCGCCCCCAGGAAAAACTTTTTGCCGCAAACCCTAATTAAGTCTTCATCAGTTATGTAATAATCTGTGCTGACTTCCTGAAACTGTCTGACGGGCTTTTTTACTTTATAGGTTGGACTAATATATTCTTCGTAAGAATCAAAAATATTAATTGTGTTTCTGATTACTTTTTGCAGGGTATAATTAAAGGGTTTAAATATCTCTTGTATATCATTTTCATTAGTTTTTTGAGAATCATCTTTAAAAATTAAAATTGATAGATTAAACATTTGACTAGCATAGTCAGCTATTTTTCTTAAAAAATCACCATCTAATTGTTGTGCCTCATCAATAATAATTCTGACCTTTTCTAAATTTTCTTTATTTTCTAAAACTTTTTGTACTAAACTAAGTTCTTGAAGCGTAAATATCTTTAAAAGATCATTATTAATTTCAACATTAAGCGAAATTTCCTTATAGATATAATGTTTTGAATCCTGAGAATTAGTAATGAATAAAACCAATTTATAAAGTTGAATATCTGAAATAGCTTGTGAGATTGCGAGTTGAGTTTTTCCTGTTCCCGCAGGTCCATCAATAAGGATTGGAGTTTTAACTTTATAAAAACCATCTAAAATTTCTTGTTGCTCTTTAGTCAGCTTAATTATAGTTTGTTCCTCATCTTCTAGTTTTGCACTTAGGGATTTTCTAAATTCTGATTTAGGGGTAATTAAAGTTTTAATTTCTTCTACTATCTTTTTGCCAAGAGGTTGATGATGATTATTATTATTGCTATAATGACTATATATTTCGTTGATTTTCTCACCTAGATTTTTCAGATCATCTCTAAATAAAGTAACTTTTTTTTCCATAAAGAGAGCTAAATTTCCCTCTAAAATATCAATATGAGGAAAACAAATTGCATATCCACAAGGTATCCAACGATTTTTCAAACTAGGTAGTTCACGTTTTAGTAATAACGGCAAATTCTTTGAGTTAGCTAATTGTTTTTTGTAGGGATTTTGATAAGAAATATTATCTCCCGATTTCCACTGATCATGTTCCCCGTCGTAAGAAAATCGAGTTCCTCCCTTGACTTCAATAATCAATAGACCTTTCTGGGGATGAACTAACAAGAAATCCGTTTCTCTTTCAGTTCTAGCTCCATCTTTATTCTTAAAAATCCAGTATCTGTCTTGAAAAATGTAAAAATCATCGTCAAGTTGAGATAGTAAATGATATACTTCTGATTCTCCCCGTAAATCAGGATTAGAAGGCGCATCTGGGGGAAACATTTTAGCCATAATTGATATTACCCATAATTAAAAACGAGCGATCACACAGTGTGCCTTCGGCAACGCAACTCTCTAAACCCTAACTTACCCAAAAATGCCTCATACTTATCATGACTTCCAATAAAATAAGGAAGTAAAGCGATAAATCAACAAAATGCTATGGTCATCAATCTTAATATCCCACCCTCCCAACCATCAGCTAATCTAAAGGTAAAAATACTGATAGAAACCCTTAAAAATGGTCAATATGCTGTATCTATCGCTGAATTGCCTCATTTTCGAGTCCAAGCACCCACCAAAGAAGAAGCCATTTCCCAACTACAAACAACCTTTATCGAACAAATTAGCCACATTGAAACGATATCATGGACAACACCCCTAGATAACCCCTCACCCAATTGGCGAGAATTTGCAGGTATCTTTGAAAATGACGCAGATTTTCAAGAAATCATGGATACACTTCAAGCAGAACGTACTTTAGATGATGACAGTGAAGTAGAGCCCTCATATTATCTGTAGAGGATAAAGATTTGTGTCTCAATATATTCTCGATACTGACCATATTTCCCTAATTCTGCGCAATCATCCCCAAGTTATTGCTAATGCGTCCCGTCATTCCATTTCCGTTACAATCATTACTGTTCAGGAACTTTTCAACGGTTGGATGGGTAAAATTAACGATCCTTGGGCTATCAATAATCTGCCCCAACTCTACTCAAAACTTTCAATAACCGTCAAATATCTGCAAACAATTGAGATTCTAGACTTTACAAACCAAGCAGATAATCTTCTCAAACAATTACTTAAAGAGAATCCGCCTCTGCGAAAAAATCGCCTACAAAAAGATTTGCGAATAGCTGCTATTGCATTATCACTTAATGCTACAGTCGTTACTCGTAATCAAAGAGATTTCAGTTTAGTACCCAGATTATCAATAGTAGATTGGACGGGGAGCTAAAGCCAGTTTTACCCTTTTATTTCCCTAATTTTACCCTTAAACTGTTCTAAATTCTCTCTTAAACTCTCATAAATACTATTACTCCCAAATGGGGTCGTGATTCCACAGTGGTGGTAAGCCATATTGCTGCCCTGTATGAAGTGTGTATAATACTTATTAATAAAAATAATTTATCCGAATCAGCCTTAAAACCTCTAACTTAATGATAACTTTTCTGATAAATATCTTTTTGTGGCTCGTGAAAAGCTTATTCAAGCACGAGTCGCTCACAGAACAAAATCATCCTTCTAGTCCGACTCTATTCCCTTGTCCTAGTTATGGTTCTCACCATACCATCAAGAAGAGTTCTACTGATCATGATAAATCCAAACGTCAAGGTAACACTCGTCCCTGGTTGCCTGGCCAAGTTTTCCACAATACTGTTAATCTTTTATTTCTTCTGGTGTCCCCTAGTTCTGCATACTGTAATTCTTGGGCTGCCCATTTCTCCATTTTTTTCCTGACATCTCAATACACTCCTTCTTTCAAAACTATACCTCTCAATCGTTTCCGCCTTTTTTAAGTTTCTTCTCTTTTTGTTAATCAAAGATGTGACCAATGGATACCCTAAAAGGAGCGAGGTTTTAAACCCAAAATTCTGATAAAGTAAAAATCGTCCCGATACCTTGACTGGTTAAGGGAGAGAACGTCAATAGTTTGTTAAATAGTACATATAAACCAATGCCACGTCTTCGCTCGATTATTTCCCTAGTTTTAGTCCTAGTTACTACCCTGCTGGTTAGCTGCAGCGGTCCGCAAGCAACTATCCCCAGCGTTTACAGTCCCCAAAAAATCGAACAGTTACAGGTTTACATCCAACCCATAGAAGGATTTCGCCAAAAAATGAGCGTTTTGCAAGACCTCATCGCTGACAAAAATTGGGTAGATACTCGCACCTATATCCACGGTCCCTTGGGGCAATTGCGTCAGGAAATGGTAGGATTATCCCGTAATTTACTGCCCAAAGACCAAGAAAAAGCCAAGCAGTTAGCGAAAAATCTTTTCGTTCACTTTGAACGTATCGATGCGGCAGCCAAAGAAAAAGATGCTAGTCTTGCCGCTACTCAATTCCAAGAAGCATTAAAAGACTTCGATGCTTTCTTAAATATTGTTCCCAGTTAGTTTGTATCGGGAGACAGAATCGGTTATCAGTTATCAGCTTTTAAAAAAAATCTCGGGCTTTTTGCCTAGAGATTGTTGTCAGAGAGAAGCACACAAAAACTTTTTTCTTATGGGTATTGAGTTTAAAAATCAAGATAGAAAAAAATAGTGAACCTTACCTTTTCCCAACCAACTGCTTTTTATTAACCATTGGCAGGATCACTTAGTTTAGCAGTTATCTTAATAGTGAGGTACGAAGTCTCTGGTTTTAGGGAACAGGCAAGAGGGAGCGCCGGAGTTGGGGAAGTGGGGAGAAGGGAGCAGGGGAGGGGGGAGAAAAAAGCTGACGGCTGAGAGCGGGGGGAATCATGGCCATTTATAATTGCTTAATAATTGTTGCCACTGCCGTGATAATATGTCTTGTGGCTCACCTGAGCGTCATAGCTCGGAAAGCAATCTAGATATTGAGATTAGTCTATCGCTGATTTAGGTGTACCTTGTCTGATCCATCGATCGAATCTCCCCCAACCCCAGAAACCAACCCGCCGTCAGATCCGATGCGGGAATACTATCAACTACAAAACACCTTATTGATCACCACCCTGATCTTAAGCGGTCTGATCTTTATTCCCGTGTGGTGGTTTTATTCCCTCAATACCGCCCTTAATTACCTATTAGGGGCAATGGTGGGAGTTGTTTACCTAAAACTCCTGGCCGGGGAAGTGGAAAAATTGGGGGTAACGAAAAATCGGGTGGGCAAAAAAGGATTAGCCCTATTCGCTGGATTAATCATCATCGCCAGTCGTTGGCAAGAACTGCACATAGTGCCAGTTTTTTTGGGTTTTTTGACCTATAAAGGGGCGATCATCGTCTATACTCTGCAAACCATCTTCAAGTTGGAGCAGAAAGCCGATTCCTAACCCCTTTGACCGTTAAAATAACCCTGATTTGCGAACCCGAATCTCTCCAAGGTGGAAATGTTAGACAGTTTAAGTGTGCTTAATTTTTATAGCCTCGCTTCCCTGGAAGTGGGACAACACTGGTACTGGCACATCGGCGGACTAAAAATTCACGGGCAAGTGATCGCGGTCTCCTGGATCGTCTTCGCTATCTTAATCATCGCCTCGATCGCCGCTACCCGCAAGATCCAGAAAGTTCCTAGCGGTATTCAAAACCTGATGGAGTACGTTCTGGAATTTCTGCGCGATTTAGCCAAAAACCAGCTAGGAGAAAAGGAATATCGACCCTGGTTGCCCTTCATCGGCACCCTATTTTTATTTATTTTCGTTTCTAACTGGTTAGGGGCATTGATTCCTTGGAAGTTAATCGAACTGCCCGAAGGAGAATTAGCCGCCCCCACTAACGACATCAATACCACGGTGGCGTTAGCCCTACTGACTTCCCTCGCTTACTTCTACGCGGGCATCAGTAAAAAAGGACTCGGTTACTTTGCTCACTACCTAGAGCCGATTCCCGTGCTATTACCGATCAAAATTTTAGAAGACTTTACCAAACCCCTCTCCCTCAGCTTCCGTCTTTTCGGAAACATCCTCGCAGACGAGTTGGTAGTGGCCGTATTAGTCTTCCTTGTCCCCCTAGTCGTACCCCTACCCCTGATGGCTCTCGGTTTATTTACCAGCGCTATTCAGGCCCTTGTCTTCGCCACCCTTGCCGGGGCCTATATCCATGAGGCACTGGAATCGGAACACGAAGAAGAACACGCTTAAAAGCGAGGGACAAAAAAAGAAAAATTTCTTAGGGAAAAGTGTCCAAATAATAGGATAATAACTAAGAAATTATTGGTCGAATTCAGGATGAGCAACTGAATTCCAGGATCGTTCTTTCCCAAAAACTCTTTCGGGAGTTTTGAGCAGAAAACCAGCCATTTTTTACGGCTGAGAACGCGCTCTGTAAACAACAGATTGAAATTGATTAGTAAATAGAGGAAAAAATCACCATGAACCCCACAGTAGCTGCCGCTTCCGTTATCGCCGCCGCCCTCGCCGTTGGTTTAGCCGCTATCGGCCCCGGCGTTGGTCAAGGTACCGCTTCTGGAGAAGCTGTTTCCGGTATCGCCCGTCAACCCGAAGCTGAAGGAAGAATTCGTGGTACCCTTCTCCTCAGCTTGGCATTCATGGAATCCTTAACCATCTACGGCTTGGTTATCGCTCTCGTTTTACTGTTCGCTAACCCCTTCGCCTAATTAAAAAAGCAGTGGGCTATCAGCCCCCAGTCCGCAGCTTGGCGGGAGAGTTTTCAAAACTCTAAAAAAACGCCGAAGGAGCCAACTAAAAAGTCTGGTTTTTGGGACGGAAGGCTGATAGCTAGTTAAGGGAATTTTGCTGATCCCCCCTGACAGTTTATTGTTAAAGCAGGGGGATCGTCTTCCTTTTTTGAACCTGCCTATAGCTTCTATTTATCAGGAATAAATCAATGTTTGATTTCGATGCCACCCTGCCAGTGATGGCACTACAATTTATTCTTTTGGCAGTGATCCTGAACGCCGTTTTTTATAAACCCCTCAGTAAAGTTTTAGATGAACGGGCGGAGTATATTCGGCAAACCGAAGGCGGAGCCAAAGAACAACTAGCCAAAACCGAAGCACTGGTACAAGAGTACGAATTGCAATTAAGTTCGGCTCGTAAACAATCCCAAGAGATTATCGCCCAAGCGCAAGCTGAAGCCCAAAAACTAGCCAGCGAACGAGTTGCCGCATCCCAAAAAGAAGCGATCGCTCGTAAAGAAGCCGTCGCCGCCGAAATTGCCCAACAGAAAGAAGAAGCCTTTCGTTCTCTAGAAGGACAAGTAGCCTCTCTTTCCCGTCAAATTCTCGAAAAACTCCTCGGCCCCGAACTCGTTCGCTAAACCCCAGCCCTTGGTTAATAACAGTGATCAGTGAAAAGATAGAAGTCAGTCGTCAGGAGTTAGAAGACTGATAACTTACCTCTGATAACTGATAACTGAATAACCTACTCCCCGCCCTCAATAATCATGATCATCGACACAGTTTTATTATTAGCCACGGAGGCGAAGGAAGCGGCAGCAGAGGGATTCGGCATCAACCCCGATATCTTAGGAACTAACCTATTTAACCTCTCGATTCTGCTCGGTTTAGTCATCTTCTACGGCCGCAAAGTTCTCGGACAAATCCTCGGAGAACGTCAGTCGAAGATTGCTGAAGCTTTGGCCGAAGCTGAAAACCGGAAAAATATTGCCGCTACCGCCCTCGCCGAAGAACAGAAAAAACTCGCCCTGGCAAAACAAGAGGCGGAAAAAATTATCGATAACTCTCGATCTAGAGCTAAAGCTGTCACCGCCGACATCGCCGCCCAAGCCGAACTCGATATTCAAAGAATGCGCGAAAGTGCCGCTAAAGATCTCTCGGCGGAACAGGATCGCGTTTTAGTAGAATTACGCCAAAGAATTACCGCTTTAGCCTTAGCTAATGTGGAATCCCAATTAAGCACCGGCCTGGAAGAATCGGTACAACAAACCCTAATTGATCGCAGTTTGGCCAACCTAGGAGGTAAATAGATGCAGGGAAGTTTAATCAGTTCAGAAATCGCCGAACCCTACGCCCAAGCATTACTTTCCGTCGCCCAAAGCAGCGGACAATTAGAAGCGATCGGCGGCGAAATTAAATCCCTCTTGGAATTGCTAGAAAATGCTCCCGATCTAAGAGCTTTTATCGGCAATCCCGTCATCAAAGAAGAAGCTAAAAAAGCCGTTCTTTCCCAAGTAATGGGGAGCAGTGCCAATCCCTATTTAACTAACTTCATGATGTTATTAGTCGATAAACGTCGGATTCAATTTTTAGAACCCGTTTGTCAACAATATCTCACCCTAGCTAGAGTGCTGACTAACACCGTTTTAGCGGAAGTTTCCTCGGCCACCGAATTGAACGATAGCCAAAAACAAATCGTCATCGACAAAGTGAAAACCCTAACCGGGGCGAACGTGGTCGAACTGAAAACCAAAGTTGATGGCAGCCTCATCGGTGGTGTGGTGATCAAAGTCGGTTCTCAGGTCTTTGATGCCAGCATTCGCGGTCAACTACAACGCCTCAGCCTCTCCCTGCGCTAAGGTCATCTAATCTCCCTTTTTTGCCGTTTTTTCACCTCCTAATTTTTTACTTTTTCCCAGATTAAACTATGGTAGCTATCAGACCCGACGAAATTAGCACGATTATTCGTCAACAGATCGAATCCTATAACCAAGAAGTACAGGTCTCCAACGTGGGAACCGTCCTGCAAGTGGGTGACGGTACTGCCCGCATCTACGGCCTACAACAAGCCATGTCGGGAGAACTATTAGAATTTGAAGATGGAACCGTCGGCATCGCCCTTAACCTCGAAGAAGATAACGTCGGTGCAGTGTTAATGGGTGACGGTTTCGGGATTAAAGAAGGCGGTACGGTGAAAGCTACCGGTAAAATCGCTCAGGTTCCCGTGGGTGAAGCCTTAGTCGGCCGCGTGGTTGATGCTCTCGGTCGTCCCATCGACGGTAAAGGGGACATCATCACCAGCGAAACCCGTCTGGTGGAATCCCCCGCCCCCGGTATTGTCGCTCGCAAATCCGTCTGTGAACCGATGCAAACCGGCATTACCGCTATCGATGCCATGATTCCCGTCGGTCGTGGTCAACGGGAGTTAATTATCGGTGACAGAAAAACTGGCAAAACAGCGATCGCCATTGACACAATCATTAACCAGAAAAGCGAAGACGTGATCTGTGTCTATGTCGCCATCGGTCAAAAAGCCTCCACCGTCGCCCAAGTAATCGACACCCTCACCCAAAGAGGAGCCATGGATTACACCGTGGTGGTGGCCGCTAACGCTAACGACCCCGCCACCCTCCAGTATATCGCCCCCTACACCGGAGCTTCGATCGCCGAATACTTCATGTATAAAGGCAAAGCGACCCTAGTTATCTACGATGACCTCACCAAACAGGCTCAAGCTTATCGTCAGCTATCCCTGCTCATGCGTCGTCCTCCCGGTCGGGAAGCTTACCCCGGCGACGTTTTCTATCTCCACTCCCGTTTACTAGAGCGCGCCGCTAAACTCAGCGATGCCCTCGGTGGTGGCAGCATGACCGCCCTGCCGATTATCGAAACCCAGGCCGGTGACGTTTCCGCCTACATTCCCACCAATGTAATTTCGATTACTGACGGTCAGATCTTCCTCTCCACCGACCTCTTTAACGCTGGTTTCCGTCCCGCTATTAACGCTGGTATTTCCGTATCCCGCGTGGGTTCGGCGGCCCAAACGAAAGCGATGAAGAAAGTGGCCGGTAAATTAAAACTCGAATTAGCCCAGTTTGACGAATTAGAAGCTTTTGCTCAATTCGCTTCTGACCTTGATGCGGCCACCCAAGCACAACTGTCTCGCGGTCAGCGTCTGCGTCAAATCCTGAAACAGCCCCAAAACTTCCCCCTGGCCGTTTGGGAACAGGTCGCGGTGGTTTATGCCGGTTTAAACGGTTATCTCGACGATATCGCCACCAATAAAGTTATCGATTTCTGTACTGGCCTACGGGAATACCTGAAAACCAGCAAACCTCGCTACGTTGAGATCGTTAGCACTGAAAAACAACTCAACGACGAAGCGGAAGGCCTGCTCAAAGATGGCATCAACGAGTACAAACAAGCCTTTAAATAATCTCGGTAATCAGTAAATGAATGTTGGTAATGGGGGTTAGGTTTTAGGGGATGGGGTGTTGAGGTTTTGGGGTATTAGTTGAAATTTCCCGATCTCCCCATTTCCCCACCTCTCCATTCCCTCCTAAACCCCGACTCTTGACTGATGACTGATGACTGATAACTGATAACTGATAACTGAATTATGCCTAATCTCAAAGCGATTCGCGACCAAATTCAATCGGTCAAAAATACCAAAAAAATTACCGAGGCCATGCGTCTAGTGGCGGCCGCAAAAGTGCGCCGCGCCCAAGAACAAGTTCTCTGTACCCGTCCTTTTGCCGATGCCCTCGCTCAGGTACTTTATAATCTGCAAGGTCGTTTGGCCTTTAGTGATGTTAACTTACCCCTACTGGCCCAACGGGAAGTAAAAACCGTGGCTCTGTTGGTAGTGACAGGCGATCGAGGTCTTTGTGGCGGTTATAATACTAACGTCATCCGTCGTGCCGAACAACGGATTAATGAATTAAAAGAGCAAGGGATTAACTATCAATTAGTTGTTGCCGGCCGGAAAGCGGCACAATATTTCGAGCGCCGCAATGCTCCCATTGCCGCTAAATTTATTAACCTTGAACAGATTCCCACTGCTGATGAAGCTGGCACGATTGGGGATGAATTGCTTTCCTTATTTTTATCGGAAACAGTTGATCGCGTCGAGTTAATTTATACTCGTTTTATCTCCCTGATCAGTTCCACTCCGGTGATTCAAACCCTGTTACCTTTAACTACCCAAGGTTTAGCGGTACAGGATGACGAGATTTTCCGTTTGGTGACTAAAGAGGGAAAATTTAAGGTACAACGGGAAAAAATGGCCAGCCAACCAGCGCAGGTTTTTCCCCAAGACATGATTTTTGAGCAGAATCCCGTCCAAATCCTCGATTCTCTCCTACCTTTGTACTTAAATAACCAATTACTGCGCGCTCTCCAGGAATCGGCAGCGAGTGAATTAGCAGCCCGGATGACGGCGATGAGCAACGCCAGCGAGAACGCCAGCGAGTTAATCGGGACTTTAAGCCGCACCTACAACAAAGCGCGTCAAGCCGCTATTACCCAAGAATTGCTAGAAGTAGTAGCGGGAGCCAACGCTCTCTAGGTTTAAGCCATTTTTTCTTCTGATTATCAGTAGGAGTGATTTTTTTCACTCCTTTTTTTATATAGGGCTTGCTGAAAAAGTAGGGACGAAGAACACCTAAGGATGATTAGATTGTTTTCTTAAGCACAATCTCCGAGCGACTATCAAAACCTAGATCTCCAATACCAACTACTTCCCAACCTTGAGATCCCAAACCATTAAGAATTTGTGGCAAATCCGCTCCTACTTGGTTGCCATTCAGAAACCAGACCACAGCATTAGGTTCATTCTTTCCTACAAGAATCTGATATTGGAAAATAGCCATTTGACCTCTTGTATTGGGTTGCCTTTGGATCAGTCCAACGGAATTCTAGACGAACTTTTCCAGGTAATACCCCCAATTAAGATTTTATTAAGAGTTCATTCTCGCACCTCTAGAAGTTTAAACCATGTCACTCGCTGAGTTAATTCCTCTGGTCAACAATCTGAGCCAGTCAGACAAATTATCACTCTTTAAAGTCCTAGCCACACAAATCCCAGACGCTGAACTACAATTCATCTTCTCCGCATCAGAGTACCCAATTTGGTCCCCCTACGACGCAACGGCAACTGCAAACATCCTGGGGCAGATGATTGAGGATGACCAAGGGGCATCTGCTCATGCCTAGTACAGTTGAGTTTCCCTTTTCTGAGGATAACGCATTACCGACCAGAACCTTGATCCCAAGCGGCGATCGCTCTGATAACATGAGCTACTTTATCATTCTGCCTCAAAATTGTTTTTTATTGGTCGGCAATAATTGTCTTCTTTTTTTGATTTTGTACGGTAAGTTTGGAACAATCATATTTAAAAAGGCAGAAAATCTTCATCAAGAATTTGCTCCAGCGATAGTCCCCACTCTCAGGCTCAATGACAATAAACCAGTCATAATATTCCCCTGCTAATTGTGGATAAACGCGGTCAAAAATCTCTCGACAACGCCGAGCTAAAGCTTTATCCTCAGCCTCAATTTTCGCTATTTCTTCAGCAGAAAGGCGATGTTGATGAGGAAAAATCGAACTTCCCAGAGGAACTTTTCGAGAGGTTATTTGGCTCATTTTGGCTAATTTTTGCCCAGTGGTGACAAATTTAACTAGAGACAGAGAGAAGAAAAGAGCCTGTTGTGTTTCGGAAATGACTATCGTTCAGGAGAAGTCATTCTTTGATTATTCTAACGATTTCTGCATCTAGTCGGAGCCGTTTTTTTCAGGACAATCGCCACTCTCCACCTAGCCCAATATTGGGAGTAATAAGCTAAATCCCGTCATATAATTGGAAAGGAGAATGGCAACATTAGAGGCTGAGGCGAGGGGAAACAGATGAAGGGCGATCCGGCTGTATTGAAGAAAGTGTCTGTCAGTCTTCCTTTTGGTATTGGTTCAGCCGAATGGGAGGCAGATCCGACTGAGAGAAGGGCTGCATGGTCACTTTATGTGGAATTGGTGACGCGCATTGCTGTAGAGCCACTGGAGGGTGAAGAAGGGCTGCTGCGTGAGGCTTTGAACTCCCTGTATAGTTTATTTGGGACAACCCGCGAGATTCTCAAGGAAGCTGGTCCCGATGTGGGGGCTTCTCGCAATTCAGTGGGCGGTATTGCGATCGCTGTCCTGAATCGGGGGTTGCGCCGTTTTCTAGCCAAGTGGCATCCTCGCTTACAGGTTTGGGAAGCGAAGCGCCCTGCTGATGTCAGTCCCAAGGAATACGAGCAGCAATGGACAGAAGAACCTGAATTGCGAAGGGAGTTAGAGGCTCTCAGGCAGGATTTAAGTCGGTATGCACTGGCTCTAGCAGAGATTGCTGGGGTTGAAAATTAGGGGAGGAGGTTCTTTAAATGTCTCAGCAGTTTGATGTTTTCCTGGCTCATAATAGTGTGGATAAACCGCAAGTAAGGGTGATCGCTAAAAAACTGAGGGAACGAGGGTTAAAACCTTGGCTAGATGAGGAACAAATCCCACCAGGGATGTCATTTCAGGATGAAATTCAAAAAGCTATTCCCCTGATTAAATCGGCAGCTATTATTATTGGTACTAAGGGATTAGGAACGTGGCAGGTCATGGAACTGCGATCGCTTATTACTAAATTTGTTAATCAAAAAATTCCTGTTATTCCTGTTTTGTTACCAGGGGTTAATAATATTCCTAGTGATTTACTATTCCTACAAGAACTTAATTGGGTTAAGTTTGAGCAGATTGATGATGCTACGGCTTTTTATCGGCTACAGTGGGGCATTACCCAAGTTAAGCCAGAGTTACACCCCAAAACCGTACAATTGACCGCCGAGGAGTGGCTTAACAGTGCCTATAACAAAGGTGAATCAGGAGACTACCAAGGTGCGATCGCTGACTACAATCAAGCCATTAAAATCAAACCTGACTATGCTCTTGCCTACAACAATCGCGGGATTGCCAAGGATGACTTAGGAGACAACCAAGGTGCGATCGCTGACTACAATCAAGCCATTCAAATCAAACCCGACTATGCTGATGCCTACATCTTTCGCGGGTTAGCCAAGTCTAACTTAGGAGACAAGCAAGGTGCGATCGCTGACTACAATCAAGCCATTCAAATCAAACCCGACTGTGCTGATGCCTACATAGGTCGCGGGAGAATCAAGTCTGACTTAGAAGACAACCAAGGTGCGATCGCAGACTACAATCAAGCCATTCAATTCAAACCCGACTGTGCTCATGCCTACTTCAATCGTGGGAATGCCAAGTCTAACTTAGGAGACAACCAAGGTGCGATCGCTGACTGCAATCAAGCCATTCAATTCAAACTCGACTTTGCAGAAGCCTACTCTTGTCGCGGGCGTGCCAAGTCTAACTTAGGAGACAACCAAGGTGCGATCGCTGACTACAATCAAGCCATTCAAATCAAACCCGATTTGGCAATAGCCTACATCTTTCGCGGGCTTTTCAAGAAAAACTTAGGAGACAACCAAGGTGTGATCGCTGACTTGAATCAAGCGGCACAACTTTACTCGCAGCAAGGCGAGATGGAATCGTATCGTAAGTCTCTCGACATCATCCAATATCTTGAAAAAGGATTTTGGGGAAGGTTGTTCTCGGAAATAAAAATGGCTGTTACTGAAATTAAAAAATCAAAATAAAGGACTGATGAATTAATCTATAATGCAAGAGAAAGGAGCTATTAGCGGAAGGTTATTTGAACCATCTAAAGCGGGAGGTAAAATTCTTAAATTATCCTATCAAGAAATAAAAAACTAGGCTATCCCACTGGACAGCCACCCGATCCAGATCTGGCTTACAAGTTGTGGAATAATGCTCACACAGCAACCCTTGAAGATTATGGTTTAAAAGAAGGATTTGGCGTTTTATTTCACCCAAGTATAGAGGATTAATCATGAAAGATACCGTACAGTTAACCCAACTTGAATTGGTGCTTCTCCAATTAGTTGAAAAAGGAAAAGGAAAATGGAGTTGGTACGAATTAGCTAACGCACTTTCCCGCCGAGATGTTACTAGGGAACCTGATATGATGACAGTCTTAAAAAATCTTTGCCAGCGAGGCTTAGTCAAACGTTATGTGGAAAAAGAATCGCCGCGTGATCGTTGGGAATTGACTTCAAAAGGGGAGGCTTTGTTAAAAAATAGCTAATGACAAACCGCAAGAAGATGGGGCTAAAGTTTGGGAAGAATGGTTTGAAGGTCTAAAATTGATAAATTATGAAAAAACTCGAAAAAATTATCACAGAATTTCGCCAAGCACTAGAAAAAATCTATGGCGATAAATTAATAAACTTAGTTCTGTACGGTTCTCAAGCAAGAGGGGATGCAACAGAAGACTCTGATATTGATATCATGGTAGTTTTAAAAAGTCCAGTTTCTCCTGGGGATGAAATTTTCCGTATGGGAGAAGTGAAAAATCAAATTAACCTTAAATACGATCAACTCATCTCAGTTTTGCCCATATCTGAAGAAGACTTTTTATGTAAAGATACTCCTTTATTAGAAAATATTCGCCGAGAAGGTATAGCTTTATGAACCGCATTCAAACATTACTAAGTCTAGCTAAAGAAGAATTATCTGCTGCTGAAATTTTGTTGGAAAATACTCTGTATCTTGCTTTATTTAGATAAAGTAGGAAAACTGAGTAACTCAATTCTGACAATTGGTGAGATAAAAATCTGATGCAAACTCAAAAAAGCTGGGGAGAAAAAAGAAGTAACTAGATCATCATCGGCTAAATAATAAATAAAAATATTGGTATCATAGACGTATTTCATCCATCCCACTCCCGACGAAGAGACTCTACATGAGATAGCATTGCCGCTTTTTTATCCTTAAGAATACCTTTGGCTTTAACCACCTTTTGATAATCTTTTTGCCAAAGCTGAAGCAGTGAATCTGGCACGTCTGCTGTAATAAAATTTTCATCCTCAGCAATCAGATAATTCCTTGGTATTTTAATCAGTGGCACAGCTTTTCTCCTAATACCAAACAGTATTTAATGTCTCTGTCATAGACCATCATTATATATTATCATCACAAGTACGGTAGAGCCACCAAGCCAAGGAATATTCGGGTGATAAAACTAACTTTGTTTAATTTAGAGCGGGATTAAGTAATTCTACCTGACAGCGTAATGCTGCATCTATTAATTGCTTATCATTGGTAGCCAATGGTAAATCTAAGCGCAAAGCAAGCTCTAAGTAAGCAGCATCATAAGAAGCTAATTTTTGTTCTCTTGCTAGTGTTAAAGTCCTGCCAAAAGCTTGGACTGAAGTTAAAGAATCAATAGTAATAAGTAAAGACTGTAACCAATTAATCGATGCTTGAGTTTGCTCGACCGTCATCCGATTTCTTCGGTTCTTCCGAACTTACACTGTAGAAAATTCCCCAAGCTCCCTCTCTGTCCAGTAATGCTCTAAAGTTGATAAATATCAATCTAACAAAAACTCAAAGCCTTACTATACAAGCTTTACAAGCATGAGTTGTTAATAGTTTTACATGACAGGTTCGGTAGAGCCATTTCTTCTTTCTGCGACTAGGAGAGTATTGACAATCTCTAAAGACCAAATTTCGGGAACAAATGCTTCGGCGTTTGGCATTATGTCTAATACTGCGTTAGCATAATCTTTATCTTCATCGACCAAACACCAGCTAATTGCTACCGAACAATCTAAAACGAACTCAATCAAAACCGCCTCCCTTCTTCTCGCATGGCACGAATTTCACTTTTAGGTAAAGCTACAGTTTTTTGAAGGCGGCGCATTCCTGAAATAGCTTGGGTAATAGATTGCTCTACTACTGGGTTGCCCCAGGCATTATAGCGAGGTTTTCTTTCCTCTTTTCTACTTGCTAAATCTTCACTGACTTCTTGAACCGCTTCAACGGTTACTGTAACATTTACTTCAGTTTCTTTAAAATCGGACGGTATATCTAAATGTAAGATTCCATCTCTACCAATCTGAGAACGTAGTTTAATTGTTGGCATATTAAAACCTCGTACATTCTTATCCTTTTGCCCCTTTATAAGCAGTAAAACGTAGTAAAACGTAGTAAAACGTAGTAAAACGTAGTAAAACGTAGTAAAACGTAGTAAAACGTAGTAAAACGTAGTAAAACGTAGTAAAACGTAGTAAAACGTAGTAAAACGTAGTAAAACGTAGTAAA
>NZ_JADBTZ010000279.1:0-13583 GCF_020245885.1 Microcystis sp. M165S2
AGCTCTCTATAACCTGAGTATCCTAGCATTGTTCCCAGTATTATTACTAATAATACTATCCATAAAGGGTGTCTTTTTCCTTTATCTTTCCGAAAGTCCTTGACTTGTTTCAGTTTTTCTATTAAGCTCAACATATATTTAAAAAGTTGGCGGTCACTTTTCATTTTACAAAGACAGTGATCGCTTTTACTTTTGATATTCTGATGGGAGAATGAAACAGCCCTACCCTGCCCCCCTTGATAAGGGGGGTGCCGATAGGCGGGGGGATCCTCCTTAATAAGGGGGGCATCTGATAATTTTTAACGCCTACCTATTTAGATTACACTTCATCTATCTGATCATCTCCCGGTCGCAGTTCGATCGAGAGGCCTTCCCGGGCGAGAATAGTTTCAGGGAAAACCCTTCTTACCTGTTCCCCAATGCAATCGAGAAAATCGTCATTATGGGCGGGATCGTGATGAAATAGAACTAACTGCTTAACTTGCGCTGTCTTAGCGATTTTGACTGCCTGCTGCCAAGTGGAATGACCCCAACCCACCTTAGAATACTTAGGATCGTTGTATTCCTCATCGGTGTAGGTAGCATCAATGATCATGACATCCGCTTGCCGAGCCAAAGCCAGAACGTTATCATCAAGGCGATCGGGAAAATGTTCGGTATCAGTAATATAAGCTGCCGATAAACCCTGCCAATTTACCCGATAACCCACCGCGTCTCCTGGATGATTTAAAGGACGGGTTTCGACGGTGACATCCCCACAGTGGAGGGTTTCGCCCATTTCTAGATCATAAAATTCTAAATCGGCCCGCATAATCTGCAAAGGCACGGGAAAATTAGGATGTAACATCTGATCGTGTAATTTTTGCTTGATGGTTGCCCCGTTGGGGGAGGGAACCCCATAGATTTTAAAAGTATTACCCCTGATAAAAGCGGGCATAAAAAAAGGAAAACCCTGAATATGATCCCAATGGGAGTGGCTGAAAAATAAATGGGCTTTCGCTGGACTTTCTGCCATCAAAGACTGTCCTAGGGCGCGTAACCCCGTACCACCGTCAAAGATTAATCTTTCTCTACCGACTTGCATCTCCACACAGGAAGTATTACCACCATAACGAACGGTTTCCGAACCTGGACAGGGAATACTTCCCCGTACTCCCCAAAATTTGATCTGGAAGCGGTTGTAGGGCATATCAGAGGTTCCTCTGCTTGTGCTAATGGGCTGATAGATCAGATTAGCATTCTCTGACAATTAAGGCGCTGACTTCATCCCTAAGATAAGCTGTTCGTAATTTAAATTGCTTGGGCCAGACGAGGCAAGAGTCATGCAAAAAACAGTAAAGGGATTGGGGGAGATTCGGCTAATCTAAAAATAAGCGGTTTAAATACGTCTTAGCTTAACGATCTATGATTAGAGGTGAGGATCGTCACTTTTACAAGAGCCAAGGTATGGATTTACAGCAATTCTTAGAAAAACTGCCCCAACAGTATCAGGATTGGGGATCGCCTTTAATGTCGCCTATTTCCGAGCAATTAACCCTTTTAAGCCAAAAAAACGCCTCCTATACCGATCTCAATCTCTTTCCCCTACTCAATCTAGCCGTTGCCTGTCTGCAACAGGACGAGGTTTACTGTCAAGTGGGTTGTTTTCGTCGCGGTAGTTTAGTCGCCGCTTTCTGGAATAATAGCGATCGCCACGGTTATGGCGTGGAAGCTTTTTTTAAATACGATCCATCGGGAGAAAAACTAACTATATTATCTCAGGATTTGGAGGATTTTCGACTATCAGAACAGATATTTTTAAGCGATCAAGAAACGGAAAACTTTTTCGATGATCTGGAAGAATTAAACAGTGAAGAAAAGCTGGGAGTTTATTACTACGATGCCGCCGAAGACTATCGTTCGCTCTTGATCTCCTTACTTTTAGCCCAAAAATTCTGGTCTGATTCCGCTTTAATTATTATCAATAAATGTCAGCATCCTGCTCTCCAACAAGCAATAAAAGATTTTCTTAAAACCCATCCCCAAGCCCAGATAATTTTAGATGATCAAGTCGCTAATCACGGTTTGCTTGGTTTCAAAAATATTTGTTTATTAGCTTGGAATGCTCCCCGGGGGATAACACCGCTAAAATCCCCGAAAAAACTGGTTTTAAATGTGGGTTGTGGTCCCTACAATCCCGAAGCTCTACCCCAACTATTCCGCGATGGCAATTGGCAAGAAATTCGCCTCGATATCAATACCGCTGTTAACCCCGATATTTTAGGAACGATTACCGATTTAAGTGCCGTTCCCGATAACTCCGTCGATGGGGTTTTTTCTAGTCATAATTTAGAACATATTTATCATTACGAAGTTCCCATCGCCCTCGAGGAATTTAAACGCATTCTTAAACCCGAAGGCTTTTTGATGATCGTGGTTCCCGATATGCAAACTGCCGCCGAATTTGTCGCTAGAGGCGATATGGAAAATGAACCTTTATATATTTCTCCCGGTGGTCCCGTGCGTGCTTTATGGATGTTTTACGGCATGGGAACAGAAGTGCCTGGGATGCCCTATATGGCTCATAAAACTGGTTTTACCTCTCAAAATCTCAACCAGAAATTACAAGAAGCAAATTTTGCCAGAGTCGAGGTAATTCGGACGGAATTTGAGTTAGTTGCTTTTGGGTATAAGTGAGGAAAGATTAGCAAAAATTGCCCGCAATTGTGGGGCGATTCTTTCCCTTTGATTGATTAAATAAATACTAACGAGGGTTAAAGATACCCCCACCCATTGCAATATACTTAACATCTCACCGAGGAATAAATTACCGAAAGTGAGGGCAAAAACCGGAGTTAAAAAAGTTAAAGAACTTAAACTGGTTAAATTGCCCTTGGCGGCTAAATAAAAGAATATTCCATAGGCGATCGCACTACCAAAAATAGTGGCATAACTTAAAGCTAACCAACCATTGAAATCGATATTCTGCCATTGATGGGATTCTCTGAAACCTGAAGCTAAAAATAGCGGCAATCCTCCTAAAATCATGTGCCATCCCGTGGCGCTGACGGGATCCGCATGACGACAGACAAACCGGATTAAGACTGTTCCCACCGCCATGGACAGGGAAGCCAAAAGCATCAGCATTTCGCCGCTATTTAGTAATTCCTGCCAGCTAAAGTCAATATTTACCGCTTTTTGTCCAAAAAAGTCATAAAACCATTGATCGGGCAAGCCAATTAAACTAATTCCCCCAATTCCTAAACCCAATCCCAACCATCCCCAGACACCGATAACTTCTTTAAATAGCCAACTCGACATTAAAGCCACCGCTAGGGGTTGCGAGTCAATAATTACCGATCCTAACCCCGCCCCGGTGCGATTTAATCCCAATGCCAGAAAACCTTGAAAAAGAGTGGCATCCATCAGAGCAAAAAGGGCAATCCATAGCCACGCTTGCAGGGTTTTGGGCTGAGGACGACCTAAAAACCAAGCTACTATTAAAACTAACATTCCGGCGGGGACAAGGCGAATTCCCGCCATAAATAGGGGGGTGGTATGAGGGATAACACCCTTCATCGCTACCATCGCTGTTCCCCAGAGAAAAAACGGTGAGATAAATAAGAGGGGCGAGGATTTCTTTAAATCTAAGTTTTCCATAGGTAAGTAGCTGGTTATAATTAAATTAAAAATGGATTTTAGGTTCGATCCCCCCTGCCCCCCTTGATAAGGGGGGTGCCGATAGGCGGGGGGATCTGATGACTTTTAACGCCTACCTACTTAGCGATCGAGTGTTGTGGATAACAAATTTCCCTAATTGTATAGTAGAGACCGAGGATCGGCTCTTAATTCTCTTGACTTTCTCCTAACTGATTTTCCTCTAAAGCTGTTATTTGTTTTTCTTCACTTGAACCGATCCAGATCGCGATCATCCCGGCGATGGGAATGGATAGAAAAACCCCTAATAATCCCGCAACTCTTTCGCCGATAAAGAGGGATAAAAATAAAATTACTGGGTTTAATTCTAGGGCATTGCCCATAACTTTAGGGCGAATAATATTATCTTGAATTTGCACCAAGACAACACAGACAATAAAAGCTTTAACGGCAACTGCTAGTCCCTGGGAGGTAAAAGTCAAGATAGTTACCAACAAAATGCCCAGGGTTGCCCCGATACCCGGGATAGCATCGATAACACCGAGAATGCTCGCTAAAATTAGCCCATATTTGATTCCTAATAGGGAAAAACTTAAGAAACTCGTCACCGATAAAAAGAGCATTAACAACAGTTGCCCGCGAATAAATCCCAGAAAACTTTGTCGAAAAGACTTGGCAAAACGCTCCCGGTATGCTATGGGGAGAAGTTGCAAAAAACCTCGCCAGAGTTTATCACCATCAATGAGCATATAAACACTGATCACCGCCCCGAAAATGACCGTAAAGACACTGGAAAAAACTCCTTGTACGATCGATAAACCCGTGGCTAAACCGGTTTGTAAGCTTCCCACCATTTTATTCAAATCTAATCGATCGAGAAAGTCTTGAAAGGGTAAAAAATCTTTTTGACCAAGGGCATCGGTAAGATTGAATAGTAGTCCTCTCCCCTGATTAACCGCTTCTAATCCTATGCCTGTGACTAATCTAAATAGGAGGATAAAAGCTACTAGGGTGGTAATAGCAATGGCTAGTCCTCTCGGTAGATAACGGGATAACCAAACCACGGGATAATTTAATAGAGCGGCCAGGACTGCCGAACCGGTAAAAATAGCGATCATCCCGTAGAAATAGTTAATTAAGATAATTAGACTCCAGCCACAGCCAAATAATAATAGATAGCGTACTAGAATCGAGTTATTCAGAGTTTTCCAAAAGGAGCTAGAAGGGGGCATAAATAAAGCCAGAAATAGGATTTTAGCATTTAGAATTGTTTTAACAGAGCTTCCCGCATCACCGAGACGGGGACGGGTTGACCTAACCAGATTTCTAGTGCGATCGCTCCCTGATTAACTAACATTTCTAACCCATCAATAATTCTTATCCCTCTAGTCTGGGCTAACCGGAGAAATTTGCTCGGCCGGGGATTATAAATTAGATCGTAGGCGATCGCCGATGGGGATAAAAGGTCTAATAATTCTAACTCAACTGGGGATTGTTCGCCCTGGGGGGACATTCCGATCGGGGTAGAATTAATCAGGAGTTCTGTGGTGGATACCAGCCCCTCTAATTCGTCCCAGCTATGCACTTCTAGGAGGTCATAGAGGCTTGTATTCGCCCAACTTTCTTTAAAAGGATCTAATTTCTTTTGATTGCGTCCTACCAGATGAATTTTGCCACAGCCCAACTGGGCGCAAGCCACCACTACCGCCCGAGCAGCGCCGCCATTGCCTAAAATAACTGGATTCACCCGACTCCAATCTTTGTCAAGGGATTTCAAGGGTGCGAGAAAACCATCCACATCGGTATTCGTTCCCTGCCAACCGGTTTCCGTGCGCCAGACGGTATTAACTGCGCCTACTAGCCTTGCTTTCTCGGTAATTTGCGATAATAAGGGAATAATTGCTAATTTATGGGGAATCGTAACGCTCAAACCCTGTAGATCAATGGCGGCCAAGCCAGCGATCGCAGTTGCCAAATTTTCCGGGGCGATAGGTAGGGGAAGATAGACATAATTTACCCCCAAGGCATCGATAGCGGCATTGTGCATGAGGGGAGAAAGAGTATGGCCGATGGGATCGCCGATTACGCCTAATAACTTGGTTTTTCCGTTAATAATGGTCATAAAAAAAGGTGGGCTTTCCCCACCAAAGTTTGATCTCAAGGGTAGCCAATGCTCGCCTTACTATACTATTTCTTGATTTCGCGGGCCATTTTCAGGAAAGGATTGATACTGTCATCGTTAGTGCGACGACCGTTATCATTAGTACCGTTACCGTTACCATTAGCCTCGGAAGTCGCCGATTTTGCCACAATACCGTTATCGGTGACTTTGCTGACTTCCATGGAAGAAATCTGTTTAATCGATTCGCCACCCTTTTTATTCGAGGCAGTTTTCGGGAAAGTACGTCGGATCGTGATCGGTGTCCGCATAAAGTCGATATCACCGAGAGTTTTAGCATCATCGGGTTCCAAGTAAAAAGCCTCTTTCGGTTCCGGTGCGCTCAGATCCATCGGTTCATCGACGTATTTCGTCTTATTGCCAAACAGGCCAAAGAATCCAGCCATTTTCTCCCTCTCCTAAATAAATATATTTACCATAAATTGCTGCTGATTCTTAAATAATATCAATATTTATGACAAAAAGCTAGGTAGCCATCTATCAGTGATCAGTAATCAGTGATCAGATGGGAGTTTTCAGTTTACTGTTCACTTTTCACTGTTCACTGATAAAACTTCCCACACCCCAATCAACGCTGTTCTAACCTACGACTGGCTAGGGACATAGAATAACAGAAAATCCAGTAAATAAACGCCAAAAATAGATAAACTTCTGGATAATCGCCGATAAATTTCGGATTAGCCAAAACCGATCCTGCCATACCCAAGAGGTCCACCAGTCCCACGATCGCCAGTAGGGAAGTATCCTTAAATAAACTGATAAATTGACCAACAATAGCGGGAATGACCGCTTTTAAAGCTTGGGGTAGAACGATCAATAATAAAACGAAAATCGGTTTTAAACCCAAAGCTTTGGCCGCTTCAATTTGACCTTTGGGAATCGCTTGTAAACCACCGCGGACATTTTCGGCCAGATAGGCTGCTGCAAAAAGAGTAAATCCAGCGATCGCTCTGATCACCCGTTCTGGTCTAGTCCCGGCGGGTAAAATTAAGGGTAACATCACCTGGGCCATGAATAAAATTCCCAACAAAGGCAACCCGCGCAATAATTCGATATAGCCAATAGATAGCCAACGAATTGCCGGTAATTCACTCTGTCTCCCCAGGGCTAATAATACCCCCAAGGGGAAAGATAAAATCATACTTGCGATCGCTACTAATAAAGTTAAGATTAAACCACTGAGATCATCGAGGGGGATTGTCGTTAAAAATAATCCCCCCAATAGTAACCAAGCAATTAAAGGTAAAGTCAATAACCAGATCAATCCCCACCAGCGTCGGAGAAAAGCGGGACAATCGGGGAAGCGACCCTGGTTTAATTGCCAAGAAAACAGTGATAAAGCCGCAATTATCGTTAAAATCAGCCAAATTCGCCATATTGACTGTTCCGGATAACGACCGACCAGAAATAAACCGATATTTTCCGTCACTACAGCCCATTTTGCCTGATTTATCGCCCAATCGAGAAAACTTAAGCCACCCCAGAGGCTGAGAAATAGACCCGCAAGGGTTAAGATGACGTTGTACCAAGTGTTAAAGAGATTTTTTCTTAACCAGAGTCCCATAAAATTCCCTAACCTCCACAGTGGTGATCATTGTACTTTTTCAGTACAATGGTGCTATTAGAAAAATTCAGACTGATTTCCGACCATGAACAGTTGCATTTTAATGGCTAAAATTGTCCGTCGTCCCGAATTACGTTATACCCAAGATAATCAAACTCCCTACGCTCAAATGTTAGTCGAGTTTTCTCCCAATCGTGCCGAGGCAACCCCGGCTAATTTAAAGGCCGTAGCTTGGGGAAATTTAGCCTCAGAAGTCGCTCAGAACTATAATGAAGGTGATCAGGTCATTTTGGAAGGCCGTCTCTCCATGCAAATGATCGATCGTCCCGAAGGTTTTAAGGAAAAACGGGCCGAATTAGTTATTAGTCATCTTTATCATCTTGACGGCAGCATGAGTAGCGGTGAAATGACGGCCTCGACTCCAGAAAAAGTCGTACCAATCAATACCTATAAATCTAATAAAACCGAGGTGGAAAAACCCGTCGCACCTGTCTCCACCGGTGATTTTGAATACGACGCATCCTATGAACTTTCTAATCCTTCTGCTTGGCAACCTTCTGACACATCAGTGGAGGAAAATTTAGACGATATTCCTTTCTAATCACCCCGACAGAATTAATTACAGATATTTTTCCCTTTTTTGTTCTGGTTTTCCCTCTTTCCAGAGTGTGAATTGGGTGCATCTCAATTTTGTATAAATATCTATATTACATTTGGGCGCACGCAGTTCGATAAACTCACTGACCACGGTGCGCCCCTACTATTGGCGCAATAATATTATTGTAGGGGCGAATTGCCTTCGCCCTCTTTGAACAACTTCTGCTGCTCACCATAAGTGAGAGAAAATCACCAATAGGATACCATTTTTCTTTATTCGCGTCACAACGAATGCAGGCTTGGCAAGCATTCGAGCGTGGATGTCTGTCATGGATTTAGAAATTTGGTAATAGAGCTTAAAACCCAGTTCCATCAAGGCTGTGGCTCTCAATTTGATCGCCTCACTCGAAGGGAGCCGACGGGTGGCAACCGATAGGATGGATTCCAGTTGCTCTTTTTTGAAAGGGTCTGGGTTCCTACTGATTTCAAATTCAATGGCATCGCTGTTGAGTAAGACCCATTTCTCCTCCAGACCTTGATGTACCATGATGCAACAACTGAGGGATCAAGCTGCAGAGTTACAGGAACTTTTAGAGGAGAATTAACAGTAGCTTCTTGCCAAAATTCGGCATCAGTAGCAGGTATATCTGAATAATCTATATCAGAATCTTTCATCTGACCAAGGATCTTTAATTGTTCCTCTCTCGACATACTCATAATAAATTCTCCTTTCCTCTGCATTAGCGCGTCTTGTAGATATAAGCCGTATTTTCTGTTCTCGTAAAGTGTACACTGCAACTAGGACGAATTCTCCTAAAAGTCCCAAAGCGATTAATCTTTCTTCGCCGTAGTCTCTGCGATTATCAGGTTTTGATATCCAGACTCCTGAAAAGATTTCCTTGGCAAAATTAAAGTCGATCCCGTGTTTTTCAATATTGATGTTGTTCTTTTGGTCATCCCACTCGAACTCCATCTTTTGACTCTAACTCCATAATTACCTACTATTCAATAGGTTGCCCTCTTTGCAATAGCCTTTCTCGTCTCTTTTGACGGGATTCTGTTTCGAGTTGAGCGAGTATATCGTCTAAAAAGAGATTATAAAGCTCAATCTGGCGGTTAGTTTCCCGTAAGCGTTCAAGACATTGTTTTCTAGTTGCTTCATCAGGATAGGAGGTGCGGTAAGTCATAGTAAGCTCCATTGCCTCTTAACTTCATCAACACTAGCATTAACAGCATCTACGCTGGCTGTTCCTTGCAAAATCGCTCTTTCTAACATCTCTAGCATCGTATTTGAGAGAGTCGGCTGCTCTTGTAAAATTCTCAGCAGGATATTATTAATTCGGGAGTAGGAATTAATTACCCTCTCTCTGGCATTAAATAATTCTTCTAATTCTGATAATGTCCGCTCATTTTCCCCATATTCAGTAAAAAGTTGCCATTCCGTCGCTGATGCGTATTCTATCTGCTCCGCTAGTTGACGCAGTAGCTCAAAAATGCTAGTTAGGGTTTCCTCCGGTAATTTAGCCATATTCAGTTATTTCTGTTATCCCCAGTCTATCATCTGGTTGGTGCGAGGTAATCGTACTTAATTTGGTTAGCGATCGAGTTGAGGGGCAGTCAAGGGAGAACGCAAAAGCGAATCCCACATACCGCGCCACAATACCTCACGGAAGACGATAGTTCGCCTGAGAAGGAGTAAAACAGGGGAAACCACCTGAGACTCCTTCCCCCGTGAATCGCTGGTCAGAAAGAAGAATGTAAAGATTGATTAAATTGTATCGTATGATACTTTGCGGGGGGGTAGTGTGTATCGTTTTGTTATCTACATTTGGTAAGGTTATGAAAAAAATTAAATCGTTTCAGCAACAGTTTCTCAAATGTGTTGCCACTACCACCATTTTTACCGTTGCTCCTTCGGTACTTTTTTTCGTGTTGGCGAATCCTGTTCACGCAACCGTTATCAGTAGCAGCACCTTCGATACCGACTCGGAAGGCTGGAGTGTTGCCGATTGGGATGGTAATTTAACTCATATTGTTGGAACATATCCTGTCACATATAATGCGAGCGGGGGGAATCCAGGAGGCTATATCAGTTCGACTGATCCGAGTTCTAACAACTTTTTGTTCGCAGCCCCTGCGAAGTTTTTGGGCAACCAAACGGCTGCATACGGTGGTTCGTTGCAACTTGACACATTCGACCAGAATCAGCCTACGGTATCGTCTTTCCTGGTCCTCCTAACAGGGGCTGGATTAAGACTCGCTAGTCCCGTCGTCAATCCCCCCGATACAAGTTGGACCTCCTACACGGTGTCATTGACTCCGTCAGGATGGGGGATAATTGGGAGCGGAGTGCAACCGACAGTCACCCAAATGCAAACGGTTCTCGGTAGCCTTGATGGGCTGTACATTCAAGGGGATTGGCATTTTGGTTCTGACTTCTCTGGGCTAGACAATGTGATCCTTAATGCGGGTGTTCCCGAAAATGCGGCTGTTCCCGAACCCACCTCAACCCTCAGCCTCCTCGCCCTCGGCACCCTCGGCGCAGCCTCAACCCTCAAGCGCAAACTCAAGTCTTCCAAATCGACAGAAAAGGAAAAGACAAAAGTAGGCTAAATTGCTTCTAAAAATACTATAAATGCTCCTTCATTCAATCTTGAGGGGGTTTATTGTATAATTGAGGGGTGAGTAAACTAGATCAAATTACGCAATCTTGAGCTATAATCGGCAATGATGGAACATCCCAACAACGCTCAGAAAAAACTCCTGATTGCTGAACTTAAAAAAGCAGGAATCAAACATACCCCAGAAAATATTATCAGAATTACTCAAGACCCTAAGGGGAAAATTATTTTTCTAGAAACCGGAAAAGGAGGAGAGAGAGGTTCTGGATTACTGCATATTCTAGAAAATCATCGAGAAGATTTTCTCCAGAGAGGTATTACCGAAGCACAAATTCCTGATTTAATTGTAACAGCTATTAGTGAGGGGACAATTATTGGCATACAAGGAAAAAGTCGCATAATTTATCAAGTAGAAATCAATGGAATTATCCAGTATGTTTCTCTAGAAATTAGTCCTAATGGTTACTTAGTGAGTGCTAATCCAACTCCAACTCGATTAATTAATAAACTTATTCAGGAATGATAGTTATGGCAATCAGAATCAAACTTTGGGCAGATTATGGAAGTTACCCACTTTGGGGAGTAGATGAAATTGATAACATTGCTCCTGAAGAATTACCATTAAGTCAAGCAACCATTCAACGTTTAAACGCATGGCAGGATACTTACGATAAGACTTTAAATCAAGACTATCCACCTTTATCAGATTTTCCTAATCAGCAAGCTGAAATGGATTTTAAACAAGAAGGAATTAATTTATGGAAACAGTTACGTCTTGAACTGGCACCAGATTATGAAGTTTTCTACCAAAATGAAGGTCAATTGTTCAGACATCCTCAGGAAATAACCAAAAAATCTACAGTACAAAAAATAACAGTTTGAGTATCATCACTTTCGGCTCCGGCGCAGCTTCAACCCTGAAGCGCAAACTGAAGCCATCCAAATCGACAGAAAAGGAAACCACAAAAGTCTCCTAAAATCCCCCATAAAACCCCACAACATCCCTTCATTAATTGCAGGGGTTTTTGTCATAGGAGCCAGTCGTTGATCGTTAGGAGAATTGAGATTGATTGTATATACCCCAAAATAGTCCTACTGTTCACTAATTTTACTTTCAGCGAGAATTTCTTGGAGGACGGGGGATAAATTGCTAGTTAAACGACCGGATCGAATAAATTCAGCGTAGGTATCAGCTTCGATATCTAGGAGGGTTTCCCGAAGTTGTTCCATTGTTAATAGCTGTAATTGGGGATAACTATCGTTGAGAGATTGAATTTCCGCTTCTACAGTCTTTAACTTTTCTTTGACGAGATGCTGCTCATAACTAAAAAATTCGGGGGCAACATCGGGAGATTTATCTAACTTAGAAAGATAGTCTAAAACCCTTTTTAAAGCTACCCGTCGGGCTAAAAGTTCCGCATACTTTTCTCGAATTGGTTGATCACCGATCAGGTCTAATCTCGATAGGAAAGTTTGAATAGTTAATCCCTGAACCAAAAGGGTAAAGAGAACAACTCCGAAGACGATATCGATGATATCCTGACGATTGGGAAAAATAACCGGCACACTTAAAGCTAGGGCAATAGAAACGGAACCACGCAAACCTCCCCACCATAAAACCGTTTTTTCCCGCCAATTAATTTTAGTTTCCATCAAGGCATTACTAACAGTTGCTAAAGCAAAGGTAGCCAGAAAACGGGCCGCTACCACGGCAGCGATCGTGATAAAAATTAAATTGAGATTATCGGCTAAACTGGAGAGACGAATCTGATCGCCGATGAGGAGAAAAACGATCGAATTGACAAAAAAAGCGAGAAACTCCCAGAATTGCGTGACTAATAGGCGGGTACGGGGACTCATACTAATTCTAGAGCCAAAATTACCTAAAATAATCCCCGTAGTCACCACTCCGATTACCCCCGAACCCCCGAACTCCTCGGTTAATAAATAAGCACCGTAGGCGGACACAAGAGTTAAAGACTGTTCCACTAGGGGTAAATCCAGACGTTGAGTCAGATAGGAGATACCAAAACCCACTAAACAACCCACTGCCACCCCGATACCGATAAAAGCGGCAATCCGGCTAATGGTTGTCTCTAAGGATAGACCACTAGCACCGAGGGGAATTTCCACCAAAAGAGCGAAAGCGACGACAGCAACCCCATCATTAAATAAGCTTTCCCCTTCCAAAAGCACGGTGAGGTTTTTACTGGCCCCTAATTCGCGAAAAAGAGCGACAACAGCGACGGGATCCGTAGAAGAAAGGCTCGCACCCACCAATAATGCCGTAAATAGGGGCAAATTGGTCAATTTATCGAGGGCAAAACCAACCCCGAAAATCGAGATAATTACGCCGACAATAGCGAAAAGACTGACGGGAATCCAATTATCCTTCAGATCTCGCCAGCGCGTATTCCAAGCGGCTTCAAATAGCAAAGGGGGCAGAAAAATTTCTAGAATCAGTTCGGGGGATAGGTTCACCAGACGGATATCGATAAAAGCTAAACCCAAACCGACTATCACTAACAATAGGGTGTAAGGAATTTGGCGAAACCAGCTAAAAATCCTCGAAACCGTGGCCACACTCAGGGAAACGGACAAAACAATTAGAAATTGTTCTAAATTTTGCTTAATAACTTCATCGGTAGCGGATTCTAAACTCATTGGGTGGGAGGCAATCGGTGAGCGGACGTGCAAGAAAAGAACAATCTAAATTATTTTGACATCCTCGCCGCCGTAAAACGGACGGCGATTCCCAAACCTCACGATTTAGGTTTCTGCTTCTTTCCCGAAGGATTTTTCGCACCTGCCGCCCCAGTTTTACTCTGTTCTGGTCTTATGGTCGCTCCACAGACTGACACCGCAAGCCCTGCGGCCAAAATATTTTTACTGGCGTTAATATCTCGGTCATGGTGTGTCCCACAGTCTGGACAGTCCCATTCTCGAATATTTAACGGCATTTTCTCAGCAATATACCCGCAATTAC
>NZ_JADBTZ010000028.1:0-3606 GCF_020245885.1 Microcystis sp. M165S2
GTCGAGGGAATCAACAATAAACTTAAACTAATAAAACGAAGAGGCTATGGCTTTAGAAACTTTCGGAATTTTTGGGTTAGAAGTATGTTATCTTGGCATCTTGTCTGTTGATTTAGCATAAAGAGTAACGAAGAGCCGGAGATTGAAAATGAGTAAGTTTCAATTGTTTGATGGTGTTAGACTAAGGGAAGATCTACCTTTAATTGATGGCGGAATAGCTCCTATCGTCACAGTTGGGACAATTGTAGAAATTCTCAAAAATGGAGAAGCTTATCTAGTAGAATTATTTGGAGATTGGGTTAAATATGATGAGCAGGGAAATTTTGTCTGTGCAACTCAGACAGAAAAGGGAGCATTCCTCGAAACAATCGGTGTAGAAATTGTCTATCCTCATCAATTGGTGTTGACTTTTCCTGCCAAGCAAACGATGACCTTGACTTAAATCTATCCCCTTCCAATAGCGAGTGGGAACCTAATAATCTTTCAGTTTTAAAATGGTCGATTAAGACAAGCAGAAGGAGATTTATCCCTCAATTCAATCTTGACAGAACACTAATTATCCTATCACGGCTCTTCTGGTTTCTGTGTGGAAACGGGGTTTATACTGATAGTTTCTTCAGCAAAATAGTCCTAAAAGTCTTTTCCAGTAAACATTTCAAAATTTTATAAGCAAAAACTATTCTATATATAAGCAAAAGTTATCACAAAAAGTCGAGAAGAACCCTATCACTGATTATTGTTTACTGATAACTGGTCAAGTCTCCCATTTCCCCGGCCCCTATCCTAGTTATCTGTAGCCGACTTTTACTTTTAATTGGTGTAAAATGCCAGCAGTATCTACTCTAGGCTAAGATTAACTCCCTTAGCTAGGATTTGATAGATGCGATCGCGCTCTTTTCAGTAAGGCACTAGCGAGAAAAATGCCCAGTATTGCCAATACAGCCATAGCATAAAAAGCATAAGTGTAAGTACCGAACCAATCGCGAATTCTACCGGTTACTAAAGTGCCGATTAAAGCACCAACACCGTAGGCAGTAAAAACAATACCATAATTTTGGGCGTAGTGGTCAGGATTAAAGAAGTGGAGAGTAGTAGCGGGAGCTAGGGCTAACCATCCCCCTAAACAGAACCAAAATAGACAAAAAGCCACTAGATAGCTAGTAACCGCACCTTTTTCGGCCTTGACCATCAGCAGGCAACCGATCAAAATGAGTGTATAGGCTCCGATCGCTAAATAATGGGGTTTCCAGCGATCGCTCAACCAACCGAACAAAGGACGACTAATACCATTAAACAAGGCAAATAGAGCAACACTACTAGCGGCTAACCCCGGCTCAATCTGGATAATTTCCTCGGCGACGGGACTAGAAATACCGATAGCACTCAAGCCAATTAAAGCACCAATGGCATAGCAAAGCCATAAGCCGTAAAATGAGCGACTTTTCAGCATATTCACCGGATAATTGGCCAGAAAGTCGGATTTTCGATTAGCTAAATTGGCGGGAGGTTGCCAGTCTTGAGGGGGTAATTTCATGGTGAGGGCAATAATCACAATAATTATTGTAAAGATAATCCCCAAAAATCTTAAACTTGGTCTAACGCTATATTCATTGATCAATCGATTGGCTAAAGGTGCGGTAATCAGGGGAGAAAGGCCAAATCCGATGATAGTTAAACCCACCGCTAAACCTTTTTTGTCGGGAAACCAGCGCGCCACCACTGCCATGGGAACACCGTAAGCAATGCCGACTCCCGTGCCGGCAATGACTCCGTAGGTAAGAATAATTGTCTGGATCTGAGCGGCAAAACTAGCGAGAATATAGCCTAAACCGACGATAATTCCGCCGATAGCGGTCATCCTGCGAGTACCTACCCGGGGGATATAAAAACCAGCGATCGGCATAGAAGCGGCATAAAATACTAGAGCCACAGTGTAGGGTAATAAGCTTTCCGTGGCGCTGAGATTTAATTCTGTTTCTAGGGGTTTTCTAAAGATACTCCAAGAGTACACCGTCCCTAAACAGAGTAAAACGCCCATTCCTAGAGGTATTAATAACCATCTACCTTTGGCTGCGGGTAATCCCAAAACTGTCAACTCGGAATCATAATTACTGGTAGTCATAGATTGCCGTGACTCTTTCTAGACTTGCTGGCCAGTATTCTAGATGAGATCATGGCTAATAGGGCAAATTTTCCAGAAAATTTTCCGATTAAAATGAGGGGTGAATTATTTCACCCCCCTTAAAAGTCTCCTTGCATCTATAGCTGAGGGACTTCTGAGGATTTTTAACTAAACTGCCGCGAAGTAAACTTTCGACTTCACAGGGTCGGGAACCATGGTAGCATCCCCTTCTTGCCAACCGGCGGGACAAACTTCATCCGGGTGGGATTGGACGTATTGAATCGCTTTCAGAGTGCGGAGGGTTTCATCGACACTGCGACCGAAGGAAAGATTATTAATAGTAGCGTGTTGGATAACACCTTCTTTATCGATGATAAAGAGACCACGCAGGGACACCCCCGCATCCGGGTCAAGAACATTGTAAGCGATGCTGATTTCTTTTTTTAGATCCGACACCAACGGATAGGCCACATCACCGACACCACCGGATTTTCTCTCGGTTTGAATCCATGCTAGGTGAGCAAATTCGCTATCGACGGACACCCCTAAAATCTCGGTGTTGATACTGCCAAATTCGCTAACTCGATCGCTGAAAGCGGTAATTTCCGTGGGGCAAACAAAGGTAAAATCGAGGGGATAGAAGAATAAAACGACGTATTTACCCCGATAATCCGATAATTTGATGGTTTTGAACTCTTGATCGAAAACGGCGGTGGCGCTGAAATCCGGCGCTGCTTGTCCGACTCTTAAGCAACCTTCGGCGGTCATACTCTTAATCTCCTTAATCTAGTTTCTGGGAAAATGCAACTATTTTTACATTCCTTAACAACTATATCATAGTCATAACGATTTTGAGTAGTTGACCGTTGGTTGGGTGTTGGGGTGGGAAGTTGGGAGACCACTTCGTGCGCGTTGCGGGGGAGAATAAATAAAAGCTGTGTACGGAAACAACACACCATGCTGGTCAAGGATTTATGCGATCGCCTGACGGAGTGATAATAGGTAACACATCATTGGAGCGGACAGATGTGATATTTTCGGTTTGAATTGATCATTAGAGGCGACCTCCTGCCGATCAATTCAGCCGTTCGCTTGCAGTAACGAACCTATGAAAATTGAGGATTTTGGTAATGTTCAGTTATCTTAAAGGCTTTTTAGTTAGCCATGCTTCGAAACTAATCCTACTTTCATTGGTAGGAGTACCAGTGGTCACAACTGTGAGTGTCATTATATCCAATCAAATCGCCAAAAAAGAACCTATAGATTTGCAACCCGAAGAAGTAGTACGCAGACTACAAGAAGATTATCCGGGTTGGCAAGATAAACTTTTTGCTTGTCCTTGTACTAGACCTCCTGCAAAAGTCTTATTCAGCTACTTGATTATAGCCTAAAGCAAGTTCGTAGTTGTAAATGCCAGCGATTAAATTAAATCTCAGACCAAAACGTCGTCTCCGATTCCTGTATCTTGATGATAAAATTCTAAA
>NZ_JADBTZ010000280.1:0-11190 GCF_020245885.1 Microcystis sp. M165S2
AGGGATTAAGTAGCGTGGGGCGCACGCAAACTTTAAACGCTTCGGGAGAGATTCCCTCTTGGTTGGTTGGAGAAATCCTGCTTGCTAACGGAGACTCAATGAACGAAGAATCCCCGTCTCTTTAGAGCGGGGAGCGTCAACATTTAGACCAAATTTGGGGTCAAGAAACATGAGCGATCGCATCGAGTGGATTAATGCCCTATCAACCCGTCCCTCCCTAGAAGCGGCGGTGACGGAAGTAGTGGAAAAAGTGCAAGATAAATTAGTCGGATCGGCAGATTTAGCCATAATTTTTATTTCTTCTGCCTATGCCAGCGACTATCCCCGTTTAGTTCCCTTAATCTTGGATAAACTCCCTGTTCCTGTCCTGATTGGCTGCGGTGGGGCGGGGATTGTCGGCATGGGTGAGAGGGAAAAAGCGCGAGAAATCGAAGCGAGTCCGGCTTTAAGTCTCACCGTCGCCCATTTGCCCAATGTGGAAGTACAGCCTTTCTATATCGAAGCGGCGGAAATGCCCGATCTCGACAGTTCCCCCTCTAGTTGGACAGAATTATTAGGGGTAGAAGCGGCCAAAAATCCCCAATTTATCCTTTTAGCCGATCCTTTTTCCAGTCGCATCAATGATCTGTTAGAGGGTTTGGATTTTGCCTACCCCAGTTCGGCCAAAATCGGCGGTTTAGTCAGTGGTGGCATGATTGAACGTTCTGGGGGTCTATTCTACCACGATCAACAAAAACCCCGTAATACCTATCTCTATCGTCAGGGAACCGTAGGAATCGCCCTTTCTGGCAATATTATCGTCGAAACTATTGTCGCCCAGGGTTGTCGTCCCATTGGACCGATTTATCAGGTGAGTGAGGGAGAACGCAATATTATCATCTCCATGACCAGTAAAGAGGCCGATGGGACTTCGCAACCACCTTTAAACCTACTGCGGAATTTAATCCCCTCCTTAAGGGAAAAAGACCGAGAATTAGTGCAAAACTCCCTTTTTATCGGTATTGCTAGGGATGAGTTTAAAATGCAGTTGCAGGCCGGGGATTTCTTAATTCGCAGTGTTTTGGGAGTAGATCCTCGTCAAGGTGCGATCGCAATTGGCGATCGAGTTCGTCCAGGCCAGCGGGTACAATTTCACCTGCGCGATGCTGACACTTCCGCCCTAGATTTAGAATTACTTTTGCAAGCTTTTGCCCAAGAAAAACCTAATAGTTCAGAGGTACTAGGGGCTTTAATCTTTTCCTGTCTCGGTCGCGGGGAAAATCTCTACGAAAAACCGGACTTTGATTCGGGTCTTTTTCAGCGTTATTTCGCCAATGTTCCCCTCGCCGGCTTCTTTGGCAACGGAGAAATCGGGCCAGTGGGCGGTCGCACTTTTTTACACGGTTATACTTCGGCTTTTGCCCTCTTTCGTCAGGGAATTTAATGTTATACTAGATAGTTAGTACGCTAGGGAGTAGAACAATGGTAAAAGCCCAATCTTTCTCTGAGTCGGAGATTATCTATCCCGATAGTGATGGTAAACCGATGGCCGATAATACCAAACAGTTTCGCCCGATTGTGACGATTAAGGAAAATCTCGAATGTTTATTCGCAGACAATGACCATGTGTTTATCGCCGGCGATCTGTTGTGGTATCCGGTCGAGGGGGATAATAAAATCTGTCAAGCGCCGGATGCTATGGTGGTGTTTGGCAGACCCAAGGGCGATCGAGGTTCCTATAAGCAATGGTTAGAAAACCAGATTGCGCCGCAGGTGGTCTTTGAAATTATCTCTCCGGGCAACACTAAAGCGGAAATGCGCCGAAAATGGCAATTTTATCAGCGTTTTGGCGTAGAGGAATATTATCTCTATGATCCTGATGCTAATTATCTACAGGGTTGGTGGCGAAGGGGTGGTCAATTGGAGATGATTACCGGGATTGATAATTGGCAGAGTCCGCTTCTACAGATCCGTTTTCAACTGGAGAGTCCCCAGTTAGCTATTTTTTATCCCGATGGCTCGCGGTTTTTGACCACCCTAGAAATCAAGCAAAAAGCGGAATTAGCCGAACAACGAGCCAATGCCGCCGAACAGCAAGCCCAACAGGAACGTCAACGGGCCCGGGAAGCTGAGGCAAAATTAGCCCGCATAGAGGCGCAATTACGGGCAATGGGGATTAATCTAGAGGAAAGCTAACGCGAGGCGGGAAGGACGGGATTTAACCACTGGAGAATCTCATCTTTGAGACGGGAATTATCCCGGGCAAGTCCCTGTTTTAACCATTGGCCGATCGCATCGAGGGGAGTAAATACTTCTCCGGTTTGCCAACTGACATCTTGACTCAAGGGAGTGAGATGATTGCCCGGGAGAGTTCGCAGGGCAATTAAATCATTAAAGCGTTTTTTTAGCAGGGGATTTAAGACCAGAGATTGATCGATCGTGTCGTCTTGAAAACGGATTAAAAGATTGCGACGAATGGCATAATCTTGGAAAATTAACTCGTTTGTTTCTTCGGGGGAAGGGGTAAATTCGAGGTTAAAAGTGGTGTCAATTTGCAAAGGTTCGATAAAGGGAATAGCCCGACGAATGGGATAATTATTAAAGGAAATGAGGATATTTCCCGCCCGTTCCACTTCGTAGAGACTACCGATTAATAAATGTAGTTTACACCCCATACTGTGACCCAATCCGTAGATGGGGAGATAACCTTGGGGCAGACTATGATTCCAGCGCAGACGTTCAATAATATTATCAAAACGGTTTAAAACTGTGCGGGCGATCGATGTGTGATCGAGGGTATTAACAAAGGGAGTAGCAACAATAGCGTATCCTGAATTCCCAAGACTTTCTAATAACCAACGATAGGTAATATTCGGGGCCGCCGCCACAAATGCCCCCCCTAAAAAGTGAATGATACCCCGGGGACGACGGGGGAGAAAAACCCAATTACCTGCTATTTCTTGCCAATTCATACTAAATCCAGTTATTAAAGACTGATTATCTATTCCTCTTTTTGCATGAGTGTCTCTTGCATGACTGCTTATCCTTATAAGTAGCCTATACTCAACGGATTTAGTATCATAATTAGTTATCATTTAATTAATAACTTATACTAAATCCAGTTATTAAAGACTGATTATCTATTCCTCCTCTTGCATGAGTGCCTTTTGCCTCTTGCCTCTTGCCTATCCTTATAAGTAGCCTACACTCAACGGATTTAGTATTAGTCACTCACCAAATAAAGACTACTTGATCTTATACTAAATCCTGTTTAAAAGGGATAGGAGATTAGCCAGAGATTGGCACTGCCGGATAAGGATAACTGCTTGCCCAAGTCATCAAAAATCGGGATGAATAGTTCTAGGCCAGTTTTTTCTTAATAAAAGCCACTATTTGAGACATTTGTTTCTTCATAGTTTCCATTTCTGTTTGCATTTGGGCAATTTGGGACTGGAGAGTCTGAATATCGGTGCTATAATCCCCGGTGAGTTGCTCTAGTTTCGGGCTAAAAACTTTTGGTTTGGGGGAATATTGTTTGGCCTTAGCCATCGCTTCTTTAATCGCTTGTACCAATTGTTTTTGGTCGAAAGGCTTCTCAATAAAGGCAAAATACTGGAAAGGTTCGGGGATTTTCTCTACTACCTCCTCTTTCCGTCCCGACATTAACACTAGGGGGATACTTTTGAGATTATCTTCGGTTTGGATTTGCTGAAACACCTCCCAACCGCTCATTTTCGGGAGAAGCAAGTCCAAAATAATCAAATTCGGGGTTTCGGTACGGATGAGATTATAACCCTCTAATCCGTCTTTAGCTTCGAGAAATTCAAAGTTACCCTCTGGTAACATATCGCGAACGTGCATCCTGATCACTTTACTGTCATCGATAACGAGAATTTTATGATTTGACACGATAGACACCTTAGAAAAGAGACAATAGATAAGCTGGTTGATTCGAGGGGGTATTAGGGAAAACTTTCGCCATAGGGATTGGAGATTACCAAAAAACCCTTAGAAACTAACATACATCATAAAGAAAAAACCTCGGTTAATGTCCGAGGCTGCTGTTGTAGGAGAACTCAATGCAAAACCAAAGGAAGATACCAAAACCAAAGAGGTTTTTATCGGTAAATCACCCTTATTGTCCCATTGTAACTCCTGTTTAAGCGTATCGGGATGAACTAGCACTTTTGAGGGCTAAATAACCTAAACCGAGACATAAAAGCGCATTTAGTCCCAAAAATGCCTGAGCGATCGTACCGGAACCTAACCAGATCAGAGTAGGATGGATAACAGCACTGATACCTAAAGTCACCGCCATAGCTAAAGATACCCCCACCGCTAACCATTTTGCTTGGGGATGACCTAAAAGCAGAGCAATCAGGACAAAGGGCAGGATAACACTGGCAAAAAGCGGATTAAGGGCAGAACTTCCCTGAATAACACCTCCTAGGTCGGAAAGAGAACTCCCCATCACTCGGAAAGGCCATTGGGGTAAATCGAAGATATAAAGACCTCTGAGGAAAAATAAGCCAGAACTGCCAAAAATTAGACCAGCATTCAAAAATCCGTTCCAGGAGAAGGGAAAATAACTTCTCAGCCACCAAGCGAGGAGATAAGAACCCAAAACCATGGCCATTTTGGGCAAAACCGCCACCGCGCCGCCATCAATCCAGAAACGGGGATTGAGATAACCGTTATCGCGCAACCAACGCCAAAAATCCCGGAAAGTAATCTGTCCTTTCAGGGCCAATTGTAGGGCATTGCCCGCGTCTAATTGTCCGGCCCCAAAATGATTAAAGGGATCATCATTGATCTTGCGGGCCGACTGTTGCAAAACCTCTAAAACTGCATTGGGTTCTTTAATTCCCGCAGCCTTGATTAAAGCTACCACCCCGGCAACGTGAGGGGCCGCCATGCTGGTTCCCTGAAAACCGAGGAACGCCGGTTCCCCCCCCTTAGCCGGATCGATGGTTTCTTGGACAATTTTACCCGTATCGGAGCCGCCTGGGGCAGCAATATCGATTCCGGCCCCGAAATTAGAATAGGGGGCTTTATTTCCGGAGGCATCTACCGCAGAAACGCCGATAACGTGGGGAAAACGGGCGGGATAGGCGGCGGAATTATCATCGGCATTACCGGCAGCGGCGACGATTACCACACCTTTACTATAGGCATATTCGATCGCCTCTTTCATTACTTGGGTTTCCCCTCCACCCCCTAAACTCATATTGATGACATCGGCTTTATTATCGACGGCAAAACGGATCGCTTCGGCAATATCTCCCACGGTTCCCCCACCCGTCCCGGAAAGTACCTTGAGGGGCATAATTTTGGCTTTGTAGGCGATGCCGGCCACCCCGTAGTTATTATTGGTCGATTGGGCAATTGTTCCGGCTACATGGGTTCCGTGACCGTTATCGTCTTCGGCATTGCTGCGATCGTTGACGAAGTCGTAGCCTTCGACAAACTCGGTTTCTCGCAGATCGGGAACTATTGATACACCTGTATCAATAACGGCGACGGTGATCCCTTCACCGTGATTTTCTTCCCAAGCACGTTCGATGTTTATCCCCCTCAGGTTCCACTGTTTACTATAGTCGGGGTCATTGGGGGCGATAAAAGCATGATAAATATAATCGGCTTCGATCGATTCGGTGTATTTTTTTAGGTCGGAATTACGGAGAGTTTTCAGGAGTTTGCTATCTCCATCGACAGTGTAAAGATGTTCATCGATGGAAAAGATACTATTTAAACTGGTGGGTTTTCCCGCTTTTTTGTTGATAGCATTTAACTGCTCATCGAGGACGCTGACGGGTATATCGTCTTTAAAGTCGATCAAAATTGATTGATATTCGCCCCGATTTGCTAATCCAGTAAAGTTAAAGAGAGCAAATCCTAGACCGATAATGAATAGGGTTAACAATAAAAGTTTTTTCATAGATTTCCTAAGAATTGATCATTGCCGGCCAAGGTTTTTGTAGTTTTGATGAGAAAAGCTTATCGAAGTTCCCCTATTTTTGTCTCGATTGAGGAGAGGACTAACCGGTTACAAAAAAGTCACCTGTGGTTTATTTTAAGCTCGATCGCCGATCGCTGTTAATTCCCGACTGGCAAAAATAGCTTCGTAGTGGCGATAATGTTTAAATTCCAAGAGATTATAGAAAGGATCCTCCAGAAAAAAGGTTTTATGCTCGGTTATCTCCCCAGTAAAGCGAGTTTTTGGTTCTAGATAAAATTTTAGTTGATTGACCCGTGCTTTGACCAGAAGATTGTCCCAATCGCTGGCAGCGGGGAGAATGAGACCAAAATGGCGAGGATAAATGCTATTTTGGGGAGTAAGAGGCATTTCGGTGACGTGAGCGACTACCTGATGACCGGAGAAATTTAAGATTATCGCTTTCTCGGTTTCCCTTCCCGCTAAACAACCTAAACCATCACAGTAAAAGCTTTTAGCACTGGACACATCGGTAATCGGAATAGCGAGATGAAAAATTGCAGGTTGATTCATGGTGATCGATTTTATCCGCGCTCTACTAGGTTCTATTGTAGCGATCGAGGGGCAACTGTTACAGGAATTTTTTCTTGAATTGGAGTAATCGCGGGGAAATTTTCGGCACTTTTTCCCTGAAAATTAGGTAATTGACCACCTGAAAATCGATAAAACCCCACCTAAAGACTTTGTGCGATTCTAAAACCAGCGTGTTGATAAAAATTCCGGCGAAACCAATTGCGATAGTAGGCTAGGATTTCTGTGCCGTTAGTCACCCAAGCTCCTCCTAACATCATTTTATGTTGACTATTAAAGAAAGGAGTGGAATTGTCAGCATAGAGGTAATGGGGTTGAAAGTCAGTTAAGGGATTAAAATCATCTTCTAGCCATTCCCAGACGTTACCGCGTAAATCATAAATTTCTGAGTTATTGCCGGCATTTTTTAACATTCCCACGGGAGTGGGAGAACAGAATTTTAAATTGAGGTTATAGTCCTCAAAGTTATCGTTTTCTAGGGTATAACATCGATTTTTTTGACTGCCATAGGTGGCTAAATTCCACTCAGCTTCCGTCATTAAACGTATTCCTTGACCTTGAAAACGACAGTAGGCGATCGCTTCATAATAGTTCACTTCTACCGGCCAATCAAGAGGTAAATCGAGAGCATCAAACATGGCTCGATATTGATAATTTCCTCGCTCATCTACCAGCCAAAATTTAGGATATTTGACTCGATAATGATTTTTCCATTGCCAAGCTTCCTCATCCCAATAACTGGGATTTTCGTAGCCACCATTATCGACAAATTCTTTAAATTCTCCGTTGGTAATCATATATTTACTCACCAGAAAATTGTTAACTTGAACTTGCTGATAACCATACTCATTATCCCAACCATAAATAGGAGAATCTTGGGGTTTACCAATTTCCACTATTCCCCCAGAAACCTCCACCATTTGATTAGGATAAGCTTGACCAAAAGAAGGGGCATAATGCCACCCTTGAGGACGTTGCAGACGCTCTAAGGGCAGTTGTCTGAGTAACATTGAAGATGTTTCAAAGTGAACACGCTGATGCTCAATTCCCATTATTAATGACCAGAGAGAATGCTGAGGATGAATAGGAAGATTAAGGGGGATATTTTTAATTATTTCGACCACAATTTCATAGACTTGTTGCCGATATTCCCAAACCTTAGCCACCTCGGGCCACTGAATATGGGCGATAGCAGAGTTTAATTCTTCGGGAGTGCCTGGATCTACTCCCACTCCAAACAATAATTCGTAGTCAGGATTAGGGCTTTTTTTTAATAGGTTAACCAGCTGCAATTTATTAAGATAAAAAGCGGCAGCATGACCTAAATAAAAAATGAGGGGATTTCTTAAATCGTCAGGGTTACAATAAAAAGCTTCTTCTTTGATGATGCTTTTTAACAGCAGATCTTCTAATTGCCAAGCATTTTCAAAATAGTCGAGTATATTTTCTCGACTACAGTTTTTTAGAGAGATAGGAGCCTGTGCTTGAATCTTTTCCATGTTTTTATGCCTCTATTACTGATGGTAATGTTTTCGTTATTTACAGGGATAACTGACAGAGAATTAACCCGAATAAATTTTCAGGATCGGTGAAAACCCTAAGGGGTTTTAATCCCTTTGATTCTAGGTCTTTTTGCATAGTTTCTAGGTTGAATTTACGGGAGATTTCTGTTAAAAGACCTTCCCCCGCTTGAAAATTAACTGTCAGATCGAGTTTTTTGAGATGAACAGGGTGAGTTTTTTGAGAAATTAAATACATTTCAATTTGGGATTTGTCTTGATTATAGATAGCTTGATGACTAAATAAATCAAGGTTAAAATCAGCTTGAAAACGCCAATTTAAATGGGAAAGCATATTTAAATTAAAAGCGGCTGTCACCCCTTGATCATCATTATAAGCTGCTTCTAAAATTGCCGCTGGTTTTTGGAGATCAATCCCTAATAAAAAATAATCTCCAGCTTTGAGGACAGTGGTAATTTTTGCTAAGAATTTATCACATTCATCGGCGGAAAAATTACCGAACGAACTTCCCAAGAAAAAAATCATTCTGGTATTATCGGAAGCGTTTTGATAATAGGCTAAGGCCTGTTCATAGGTTCCAATTAACCCCTGAATGGGTAAATTAGGATATTCTTTTTGTAATTCTATGGCACTAGCTTGGAGAATAGTTTCACTAACATCGATAGGTATATATTTAGAGGATTTTTGTTGCCGATAATAAGCGTCCAATAACAGACGAGTTTTAGTGGAACTACCACTGCCTAATTCTATCAATTCGCAGGCTCCTGTATAGGCGACAATTTCTTGGGCATATTCTTGAATAATAGCCGCTTCTGTCCTAGTGGGATAGTATTCTGGCAATTGACAGATTGCTTCAAAAAGTTGGGAACCTTGCCGATCATAAAAATATTTAGATGGTAAGCTTTTGGGGGTTTTAGTTAATCCTTCAATCACATCTTTTCCCTCATCTTTAACTATATTGTGACTGGTGGTAAAGGTAGCTAAATACTCAATTTGTAATAGTTCTTGGTTCGGTGGGTTAAGTTGCATAGATTCTCCGATTATTCTCAAGTTTTTTGATTGTTCTCGATCGATGCCGAGGATGAAATCCACTTTGACAGCTTGAATGCTGGCAGAGATTATTGTACTTTGGTAATTTTACCACTAAAACGCCGCAAAATTTACCTCTTGTCTAGATAGACAAAGTTTATGGATCGTCAATAAAAGCTGTTAAATCCATCGAGATGGGTGCTGATATTATCCAAGCAAAATTACCGGTTCAATTAATCAGTAAAGATTGCATTTCCTCTAAGGTAAGATTTTCTTGGATATAGCGAGGATTAAGGGGATGATAAGGACTAGCAAGACGAGCTATCTTAATAACTCTAGCAGTTTCAGGAATGATCGGAATATCGGGATCGTAGGGGGTGCTGCGGGTAAGGGAACTAGAAAAACCTTTAAAAATAGAGATTTCTTCCTCCTCCCCATCCACAGCAATAGTCACTAATAAAACCTCTTGGGGATTTTTGAGGGTGTATTGTTCGAGTTGTTTACCAATATTCATAGAAAAATGGCTAATTATCGATAGCTAAAGACCTACTATTGTAAAGCTGAACGTCCCTGTTTGCCAAGGCGAATAAGAAGAAAATGGGCAAAATAGAGAGTATAAAAAGAGAGACCAACTAAACCAAAAAAGCCCAAAACATTAGCGGTAGCTTCTGAATGAAAAATCTCGCGAAACTGCCAAGGTGCTTCCTGCCAAACTTGACAATAGGGAGAATTTAGCAATTCCCCTGACATAGCACAGGAGAGAAAAGGTAAGGTAGAAATCGCGCCCAAAGGACAATAAATCGTTACTGCCCAACGCCAAGCAGTGGTGACAAATTTAATTGGACTGGCGGGTAAATCTTTAATTTCATCGTTAATATCCACCCAAAACCAGAGGGAAATCGGGATTAAAATCTTAGCTAAAAAACTGGTGACAAAACCAATCGGCCAGGAAGCAATCATTAAATATACAGTAATTAATAAAAGACTAGCCACTCGCCAATAGATAATCAACAATTTCTGCAATGATTCGATTTTTGCAAATAAAGACCAAATTAACAAAATTGCCGGGATAATCACCGTAAATAGGACGGCTAAACGATAATCTATCCAAACGAGAGGACGAAACCAAAGCTGATTCATAAACTATTTAGACATAATTACACTGTCAACATTTTACTGTCTTCGGGTGCGGGAGCCAAAATCGGCCAAAGCTTGACCAACAAACCACAAAACGAGGGGCGATCTTTTTATATTTAAGATCGCCCTAAAGCTAGGATTCTACTGTGAGGAGAGAAAAAACCGCTGCCTGACTACATTAATCTTCATAAACGCGACACTCGGCGGCATCGGGATTAGAATCACAATACTTTTCGAAGTAGGTTTTTTGGGGGTGGTCTTGACGTTGGTGGGCTGCTTCTGCTTGTAATTCTTCCACCGCATCCCAAGCGGCGGCACATTCACCAGAGGTGGCACCTTCCGTGCTACACACGGCTCTGGCATTTTCTAGCTCTTCTTGAATTTTATCTTGGATATTGCTCATGATTCCTCTGGAATTGATCTATTGACACTTTAACAATTATACAGTCACCTTCTAAAACCACAGGATCGGTTATCCCACTCGATCGCCTTTCCTGTTCTATTAAGCCGATCTTAGCGCAATTTTTGGCGAATTTAACATCAAGATTTCCTGACCGGGCCAATTTTTAGCCTACATTCCGCACTGGAGAAATGCCAGAGGGATTTCTCCAGTGCATAGACAGCGAGCAGAATCATATACCGACTTATTTAGGCCGTCTTACACCAAATCCATTTTTAATAGTGTGATTAACTGCCAAGTTATCGATTGTTTTTCCCCGCTCCAGTGCTTTGGCGCTCACCTACTCTCCTATACCTTTTACACAGGATTTAGTATCATTCTAGGGACTAGGGGAAAAAGACTGTTTTGCTGGCAATAGTCAGCATTCCTGTCACCAAAATGCCGACAATGCTAAGGAATCCGGCTCTTCGTTACTCTTTATGCTAAATCAACAGACAAGATGCCAAGATAACATACTTCTAACCCAAAAATTCCGAAAGTTTCTAAAGCCATAGCCTCTTCGTTTTATTAGTTTAAGTTTATTGTTGATTCCCTCGAC
>NZ_JADBTZ010000281.1:0-14016 GCF_020245885.1 Microcystis sp. M165S2
AAGGCCGAATTTGAAGTCTTTTCTGAACGAAACCCCCTACTATCTGTGGTCAAGGTTCAGTTTTTAGCTTGGTTATCGCTTTTTCCATTTTAGCTTAAAGCCGTCCTCAAAGGACGGGGTTTTAACCCAAATTTTCGATAAACCTCTTGCATAATTAATTTTTCAGGGTTCAAAAACGGCAAAAATAAGAATTAAATTGCATAAAATCTGTAAATAGACCATTTAAATGATTATTATTCATTCTTAATTCTCCTGACTACTGACGACCGGCTACTGACTCCTAACCCTAACAACAATTTTTGATTGTTACAAGAGGTCTAATATGTTTGAAAATAGCTCTAGGGAAGTTAATGTTCTCCCCATGGACGAACATAATCAAAAATTAGTTAATTATGTTCATCCTGCCGATTGGGTCAATCCACAACCCCAAGATTGTTATGATTTAGTCGTCATTGGTGCGGGTACTGCGGGTTTAGTCGTAGCGGCTGGGGCTGCGGGTTTAGATATAGGTTTAAAAGTGGCTTTAGTGGAAAAACACCTCATGGGGGGAGATTGCCTCAATTTCGGTTGTGTTCCTTCTAAATGTCTGATTCGTTCCTCTAGAATTATCGGGGAAATTGAGCAAGCCAAAAAATTAGGAATTAATATTGGGGATACTAGGGTAGATTTTGCCAGAGTCATGACCAGAATGCGGCAAATTCGCGCCGATATTAGCCATAATGATTCGGTGCAACGTTTCCAAAAACTAGGTATCGATGTCTTCTTGGGTAGCGCTCGTTTTTTAGGACAAAATGCTGTGGAAGTGACGGGAAAAACCCTCGATTATAAAAAAGCCGTCATTGCCACTGGTGCTAGGGCTTTTCATCCCCATATCCCCGGACTAAAAGAGGCGGGATTTTATACCAATGAAACAATTTTTTCCCTAACAGAATTACCTCCTCGATTAGCTGTTATCGGTGGCGGGCCGATTGGTTGTGAATTAGCTCAAGCTTTTCAACGGTTAGGCGCGCAGGTGATTTTATTTCATAATCATTCCCATCTTTTGAATAAAGAAGACCAAGAAGCATCCGAAATTATTGAGAATACTTTGCTGCGGGAAGGAATGCAATTAATTCTCTCCTGCCAAATTGAACGGGTGACAAAAAATGAGCGGGGTAAAACCATTGAATATACTAGCAACGGTCAAGGAGCAACTATCACCGTCGATGAGATTTTAGTCGGTGCAGGCCGGGAGCCTAATGTGTCAGGATTAAATTTAGAAGCGGTGGCCGTGGAATACGATACTCGTCGGGGAGTCAAAGTTAATGATTATCTGCAAACTACTAACCCGAAAATTTATGCAGCCGGTGATATCTGTCTGGATTGGAAATTTACCCATGCTGCCGATGCAGCCGCCCGTATTGTGATTAAAAATACTCTCTTTTCTCCCTTCGGTTTCGGACGCAATAAGCTCAGTAATTTAGTTATGCCTTGGGTCACTTATACCGACCCAGAAATCGCCCATGTGGGCATGGATGAAACCCAAGCACAAGCCCGGGGATTGGCCACTAATACTATTAAAATTCCTTTGAGTATAGTCGATCGAGCTATCGCTGATGGGGAAACAGCAGGTTTTTTAAAAATTATTCACAAACAAGGTTCCGACCAAATTTTAGGAGCCACTATCGTCGCCTCCCACGCCGGTGAGATGATTTCCCAAATTACCACCGCTATGGTTGCTAAAATCGGACTGAGTAAACTCTCTAGTGTTATTCATCCCTATCCCACCCAAGCGGAAGCGATTAAAAAAGCCGCCGATGCCTATCGTCGAACTCTCTTGACTCCTAATAGTAAAAAACTCTTGGAATTGTTGACTAAATTATCGCCTTAAAATCAGTTATCAGTTATCAGTTATCAGTTATCAGTTATCAGTTAAGCTAAGACGCATTTAAAGCGCTTATTCTTAAGATTAGCCGAATCTCCCCCAATCCCTTTACTGTTGCCTCTTGCTTCTTGCCTCGTCTGGCCCAAGCAATTTAAATTACGAACAGCTTATCAGAGTTGCGTTTTCTTTTCACTGATTACTGGTTACTGGTTACTGATAACTGAAAATACTCCCCAACTCCCACTCTCCAATAACTAGGGTTTGCGGCAAAAAGTTTGTTGGTGGGGGTAGGGTGTGGGGTGTGGGGTGTAGGGTTTTACCGATTTTCAGGTGGTCAATTACCTAATTTTCAGGGAAAAAGTACCTGAATTTTCCCCCCAATCACTCCAATCGCTGGCACTTTTTGATTGACAAAAAGTCTAAAAGTCTTATCGAACAATGTTTTTAGATTTATTCAGCAAACCCTAACTACTGGCAGCCAGAAATACGTTGGTTTCATATCATACTTTGTGCTTTTTGTCAAAAAAACTTTTTCTTTGCAATAAAACTACACAAAAAAAAGATCATCGTTGTGGGTGAAATTGACTAATTTACCCGTCTTAATCAGGATTACCTTCTAGGTGTGGCAAGGGTTTCCACCATTGCTGCCCAAAAAAGCACAAAATAACCCATTATGAAATTCTATCAAATCGCTGTAACCATTGCAACATCGTTGTTAAATAAAAATATTTCTCAATTAATTGTTAAGAATTTATAAATATTGCGGAATATTAATTTAAATATTCTCAAGCTTGTGGAGTCGATAGATAATTTTTGCTTATCTTTGACAAAAAATAGAACTCCTGCAAAATCCAACATCTACCATTGGGTTAGGATTCAGTATTCAGGAGATTTATTTTTATTTATTCTTCCCAATTCCCCAATTCCCCAATTCTTATGAGAGATTCCCTATCGAGCCATCTAAGAGTACAACAACATTGCCTCAATCAAGTTAAATTAGCCGTGAAAAAGCAGGGCTTTAGCAGTCAACGATCCTTAGCTAAAGAAGCTGAATTTAGTCTGGCTATTGTCAGCAACTTCCTGACCGGGAAACCAGTAGAACAAGCCACTTTTGCCCAAATTTGTCGTCGATTATGCCTCGACTGGCAAGAAATCGCCGCCCTGAATTTTCAGCTAACAGCACCTCCTCAAGACAAAATTCTGGTTAATTCTCCATCCAAGAGCGAAAAATTGGACACATTACCCCCCTATCCCAATGGGGCAGTTCCCCTTGGTTCCCCATTTTATTTAGAACGTCTTCCCCTGGAAGAACAGATAAAGCAGGAAATCAAGAAACCGGGGGCTTTAGTGCGGATAAAAGCCCCGAAAGAAATGGGCAAAACTTCCCTACTTTTGAGAATGCTCGATTTTGCCAAACAGCAAGGCTACCGCACGGTGAGTTTGAACTTAGAACAGGTAGACCAAGCGATTTTAGGTGATTTAAACCAATTTTTGCGCTGGTTGTGTGCCAATGCTGCCCGTCAACTACAGTTAAAACCACAATTAGATGAGTATTGGGGTGAGGATTTAGGCAGCAAGATTAGCTGTACGGTTTACATTCAAGACTATCTCCTGGAATCGATTACCGCCCCCATTGTCCTCGCCCTCGATGAACTCAATCAGATTTTTGAACATCCCCAAGTGGCCAAGGATTTTTTACCGCTGCTGCGTTCTTGGTACGAAGAAGCCAAAACCCTACCTATCTGGCAAAAACTCCGTCTTATCGTCGTCCATTCCACAGAAATTTACGTCCCCCTGCAACTCAATCAATCCCCCTTTAACGTGGGATTCCCCGCACAGCTAAGTCATTTTAGTCTTGAGGAGGTATTGCAATTAGCCCAACGTTATCAACTCACCTGGGAAAATCAGGAAAAAGTCAAACAATTGATGGAGCTAGTAGGAGGACACCCAGCTTTGGTACAAACCGCCCTCTACTATCTCAGTCGGGAGGAAATAACTATGACGCAAATACTAACCAGTGCCACCTCCGTCACGGGGATTTATGCCCATCACCTGCGACGCCATTGGGCGGTATTAGAACAACAGCCTGAACTAGCGAAAGCCCTCGATAGAGTGATGAGCGCGGTGGAACCCGTACAATTAGACCCAATTCTCGCTTACAAACTCAGCAGTATGGGACTACTCAAACAATCAGGAGATAAATTAGTACCTGGCTATGAATTGTATCGACGCTATTTTTTAGAGGTGAAATCCTCTATCAGTTATCAGTAAAAAGTAAACAGTTATCAGTGAACTGATAAGTAGTTCTCATAATAGTGAGGTGCAAATTCTCTGGTTTTGGGGAACGCCGAAACTGAGGAACGGTCAACATTAGTCGGTCGTCTGGGGATGATGCCAAATCCAGTCATACTTCATCTTGATGAGAAACGCTGTAACTCGCATCTGATAACTGATAAGTAGGGAGGCACAATTATTTTTAGGATGGGTTAGCGCACTTCGTAACATGATCGGACGTTGGGTTTCATGCTTCAACCCAACCTACGTTCATCTTATATTTAATTCCACCCACCCACTTAACTGATAACTGATAACTCACATCTGATAACTGATAACTCACATCTGATAACTGATAACTCACATCTGATAACTGATAAGGGAGAATCCTATGAATATGTCAATCAAAGATACTGTCCAAAATACTGTCAACATTAGTAACTTTAGTCGCTCGCAACTCGGTCAACCGGATGAGAACAATTTATATAAAGCGGTCGCCACAATTACCGAGGGACATTGGCCGGAGAATCTTTCGGGATACGTTTTTATCGTCTGTCCTTTTCATAGAAAAAATGACCGTCATTTGTTCTCTGGCGAAGGTGTAATTATTAAATGGGACTTGCAGGGGAAAAATAATCAAGTTAACGTTTACAGTAAAAAACTGAAAACTTGGGATAGTTTTTGGCGAAAAATTTTACCGATATTTAATATTATTAAAGCCAATTTTCCCGCCGTGATCAGCATTTTGGGTTCTTCGGAAATAGCGAATACTGCTATGGTTAAACTAGAAAAAGTTGCCGAAGAGCAACAACTAGAAGAAACCCGATTAATTCTCACTGCCGATGCGGGACGTTACTGGGAAGTTGACCCCGTTTCCCTGGATACTATCACCCCGATTGGTTATTTTGACCAACATCTTGTTTCCGTGCCTTTGTCTTTTTTCCCCGTCCTAGAAAATACCGCTCATCCCTTCTACGACAAAAAAACCCAAGAATTTATCACCTGTGAATTAAAGCTAAAACTTGTATCGGGAGGTATGTTAAAAGATTTAGATAACTCGGTGTATATTGTTCTTTGGGATCAACAAAAACAACTTAAACCTTGGAAACTACAGGGAACTATCCTTGATGGTAGCCCCCATTCGGTTATCGTCACCGAAGATTATATCATGATTCCCGATATGCCTTTTCAGATGGGAGTAGCCAAACTATTAGGTATCAGAATCAAGCCAGAAGAAACCTATCCGAAAACTCAAATTTATCTGGTTAAACGTCAAGACCTTAAGGAAGAAGAAACCACCGTTCCCTCGCAATTAATTACCTTCAATGGCGACAGTTATCACTTCCTTTGTAATTACCATAGTATCAACGGTCAAATTCAGCTTGTGGCCATCCAAAATGCCACTATTAGTTTAACCGAAGCGATCGAAAAAGACGATATCCAACATTTTACCGGTCAGGGTTATCCCCCCGAATACCACGGCATTCCCTGGATGTTTTCCTTTGACCCCGGAGTGCTGCGCAAAGTGGTTATCGAAGATGCCAGGGTGATGAGCGAACAAGCTTTCATCCATCCGGGGTGGTTCTCTACCACTCTCTACACCGCCGACCCACGGGAATTGGAACAGGGATACAGCGCCATTTATCAGGTTTATTCTGGTTACGTGCGCGAATTAATCTGTCGTCGTCAGTATATGGATTTTCGCGACCAAAGTAATCGCATCCTCAGCGATGCCGAACTTCCCAGTCATGACTTGCCCTCGGTATTAGCCAAGGTTCCCCTCGATAAGGATTGGAATCAGTTAACTGAACAGATTAGACAAGAAAAAAATGCCAGTGATACTCATGTATCACATTTAGGTCGGGAACTACTGGATTTTTATGTTTGTCCCGATGGCTATATTTTAGATAGCATTCAGTTTATTCCCCAAGAACAGGGCTATCTATTTACGACGGTTTTAACCCCGACCAGAGTATTAGAAGCTTGGTTATTTAACCCTGACAATCTCAAGGACGGACCGATTGCTAAACTGAGTTTGCCGGAAGATGTTCACTTTGGTTTTACCTTGCATTCCGAGTATTTCGAGCAAGTGCTGCCTTCTCCCCGTCCTTCCGTCTCACAGGTAAATCGAGTTCTTTCGGCCTTGCGGAGTCTTGTCTTGGTTCCCGTAGAATTTTTCTTGGGGAGACCCGCAGCCATTTACAATCGCCAAGCAAAAAATTGACACTCCCGCGCCTGGCGGGGATTCTTAAGAGACGTAAATCCTTAAAGGGTTAGCCAAAAACCCGCTAGACACTCGCTCAAAATTGAGTCTGTGCTTACTTTTAACCAAAATATTGGCACTACCATTAATATCGGCTGAAACAAGATGTCTGTTCTTTGTTTGATACAATCCCCGCTTAACCCTTCTACCAGAAAAATTCTGTTTGATGGGGTTATCGGCATTGTAAATAGGAATCTCATCTTGACCGTAAAAACTAGCTTTAGACGAATAAGACTCCTCTTGTTCACAATACTCAATTCCGTATCGAGAACACAAAGCTTTGAGCTTTTGTCTAAGTTGCCAAAAAGGTATCTGAACAAAGTTTTGATTGTTGGAACGTCCAATATTAATCTCTTGTTTAATACTTGGATTATACCCAACTACCAACTTGCCTATTTGATGGTTCAAGCAATGGTTAATTATTATTCGAGCGGATTTATTCAAATAATCTCGAATAGAATCATTACGCCATTGATTAAGCTGTGCTTGTTGATTAGTCAACTCTTTAATGCCTTGCTTATCTTTGGCAGATTGAAGTTCAGCATTACGCTTGTTGTACCACTGATTAATGCTTTTAAGTCTTTTTCCATCAATCAAAAATTGATGCCCCTCAGTGTCAAAACAAGCTGCCAAGTTATCAACCCCCAAGTCAATAGCTATTGCTTTTTCGGAGTCCACAGATGTTTCTATTGCTTCATCCTCATAAATGTACTCGATTTCAAACCATCGAGCCGAGTATTTGGGATGTATTCGTACCTCCTTAATATTCTTGTCTTTCAGTCTTTCTGGGAGTTGGATTTTAACTTCGCCATATTCTTTTTTAAACTCTCTAGACATGGGAATTGCCAACATTCCATCTTTGAGTTTAATTCGAGGAATAATCAAAGGGAAATATCCCTCTTTAGACAAGTATTGGGGCAGTTGTGGTCTTTGGTCACATCTCCCTATACTAATTGCCTTAAGCAGTCCCAAGAAAGACCGCATACTTCTATCTACTACCTTCATCGTTTGCTGAGCAATATCGGTATTCAAAAGCCGATAGTTTTCATTAGATTTGCAAATATGGTAGTTAGATTCTTAGGTCAAACGTTTTCTTTCAGCAAAGAAATATTGCCGACATTAGTACAACGCCACATTAAAAAGATTCTTACTCAAACGACACAAAGCAGTCAGGGCATTAAATTCCTGCTGATTAAGTTGTCTAAGTTGGTTCTTTTGAGTGGCGTACATAGTTAAGATTGTTTCGCTGTATCTCTAGCATATAGCGAAACATCTTAAATGCCAAGCCGTCCTAAAAGGACGGGGTTTCAAACCCAATTTTTCGATGATTCTTCTCAACGGATACGACATTCTTGCCCAAATCTACGAAAGTGTTAACTCAGAAGTCTATCGGGCCATTCGCACCGCCGATAATCAACCCGTTATCCTCAAAATCCTCAAGCAAGAATATCCCACCGCCCAAGAACTAACCCACTACAAACAGGAGTATAAAACCATCTGCGGCCTGAACTTCGAGGGGGCGATTAAAGCTTATGGTTTAGAAACCTACCGTAGAACTCCCGTGATTATTTTGGAAGATTTCGGGGGCATATCCTTAAAAAAATGGCTAGAGGGCAAAACCCTGGCCTTAAGGGACTTTTTAAGCCTTGCACCCCGAATAGTGGCTAATTTAGAGAAAATTCACAACGTCAAGGTTATTCACAAAGATATTAATCCGGCCAATATAGTTCTTAACCCCGAAACCGGACAAATTAAAATCATCGATTTTGGCATTGCCAGCGTCCTGCGGCGGGAAAATCCGGGGCTAAAAAATCCCAACGTCCTGGAGGGGACTTTAGCCTATATTTCTCCCGAACAAACCGGACGGATGAATCGCAGTCTCGATTACCGCACGGATTTTTATTCCTTGGGCGTTAGCTTCTACGAACTGCTCACCGGACAATTACCTTTTCCAGCTAAAGATGCTTTGGAATTAGTTCACTGTCATCTGGCTAAACAACCTTTGGAGATTAATAGTCTCGTCAGGGAGAAAATTCCCCCGGTGGTGGAGGCAATCATCAGGAAACTGATGGCTAAAACCCCCGAGGAACGATACCAAAGTGCCTATGGTATTGGGGCAGATTTAGAAGAATGTTTAAGACAACTAGAAAAAACGGGTAAAATTGAGGATTTTGTCATCGCTAGGCAAGATCTAGCCAATCAGTTCCAAATTCCTCAGAAACTCTACGGCAGGGAGGCAGCAATCGCCACTCTCCTCGCTGCTTTTCAACGGGTAGCCACGGCGGATAAAAACTCCTCTCACACCGAACTGATGCTAGTTACGGGTTATTCTGGTATAGGTAAAACCACCTTGGTTGGGGAAATTTATCAGCCAATTACTGAAAAACGCGGCTTTTTTATCTCTGGTAAATTTGACCAGTTTCAGCGCAACACTCCCTACGCTGCCGTGGTTAGCGCTTTGACTCATCTGGTCAAGCAACTTTTGGGGGAAAGTCAACCACAACTGGAACTATGGCGACAAAAACTCCTAAAGTCTTTGGGGACGAATGCACGGGTTATTATTGATGTGATTCCTGAACTAGAATTAATTATCGGTCCGCAACCAGTGGTGTTACAATTAGGAGCGATCGCTACTCAAAATCGCTTTAATTTAGTCTTTAAAAATTTTATTCGCGTCTTTTGTTCCCCAGAACATCCCTTAGTCATCTTTCTCGATGATTTGCAATGGGCAGACTTGGCTAGTCTTCAGTTGATAGAATTAATTATGCTCGATGGCGATATCGACTATTTATTTTTAATTGGCTCCTATCGCAGTAATGAAATTAATTCCACCCATCCCCTAACCGCTACTCTCGATAAATTAGAGCAGGGGGGCATAATTATCAATCAAGTTATTTTAAAACCTCTGGGACTTGAACAGGTCAATCAGTTAATTGCCGAGACATTAAATCATTCACCAGAATATGTGCAATCTTTGGCCGCTTTAGTCTGGCAAAAAACCCACGGTAATCCTTTTTTTGTCAATGAATTTCTCAAAACTATCTACCGGGAAAATTTGCTATTTTTCCAACCCGGGCAGGAAACAACCACTAAAATCGACAATAATAGGGGCTATTGGCAATGGCATCTCGGCCAAATTCAAAGGATTGGCAGTACCGATAATCTGATTCAATTTATGATGAGCAAAATGCAGAAATTGCCCCCCGAAACCCAGGAGGTTTTAAGTTTAGCGGCCTGCCTTGGAGCAGAGTTTAATTTATATAGTCTGGCAATAATCTCTGAAAAATCACCTTCAGAACTTTTACCAATTTTAAATTATAGTAGCGAAGCTGGTTTGATTATTCCCCTCTCAGAATTAGATGAACAATTACTGATTCAAGAATATAAATTTGCTCATGATCGCATTCAACAAGGAGCTTACGCTCTCATCAAAGACAGCAAAAAATCTTTAATTCATCTAAAAATTGGTCGCCTACTTTGGCGGAATACTGCTGCCAATGAATTATCGGAAAAGATTTTTAAAATAGTCGATCATCTCAATCTTGGTTATCAACTAATTAGCGAGAAAAAAGAACGAGAGTTAGTGGCTAACTTGAATTTACTAGCAGCCCAAAAAGCCAAAGCTGCCAATGCCCAAATCGAAGCCTTAAAATATATTAAAATTGCTCAAAAACTTCTTAAAAAATCAAGTTGGAAAAATAACTATCAACTGACTTTAAATGTTTATTCTGAAGCCACGGAAATTGCCTATTTAACTGGGAATTTTGAGCCGATGCAGTGCTGGTCTAATCTCGTATTAAAACAGGCAAAAACAACCCTAGATAAAATAAAAGTTTATGAAGTCATTATCGAAGCTTATCACAGCCAAAATCAAGAACTAAAAGCGGTACAAATTGGTTTATCCGTCCTAAAAAGCTTCGATTTCGAGATTTCTGAATCCTTACAATCATCATATATCCACGAAGAACTTACTAAAACTCGGCAAAAATTAGCGGGTAAAAATATTGAGGATTTAAGTAATTTACCGCCGATAAATGAGGAAGAAAAATTAGCAATAATGAAGATGGCGACTGCCATATTTCCTCCTGTTTTTATTGCCGCCCCTCATCTCTTACCCATCCTAGTATCAAAACAGGTTAACTTATCAATTGAATACGGCAATAGTTATCTAGCGGCTTTTACTTATGTCAATTATGGCTTAATTCTTTGTGGTATTTTAGAAGATTGGGAAACGGGTTATCAATTTGGAAAACTGGCTTTAAACATCGCCGATAAATTTCATGCCAAAGCCCTGATGCCGAAAATAATTGCCGTCTTTTCCGCCACTATTAGTATCTGGAAAGAACCGATTAAAAATTCCCTGTCTTTGTTAAAATCTTCCTATCAAACTGGTTTAGAAATTGGGGATCTCTACTACGGAACAACCTGCGCCTATCTTTACTGTTTTCATTCTGCCTTTATCGGACAGGAATTAACAGAATTAGCCCAGGAAATAGCTAATTATGATCTGGCTTTTGTTAAGCTTAAACAAGAAAATACTCGCAACTATCTAAAAATCTACGGACAAACAGTTTTAAATCTACTGGGGCGCTCGCAAAATCTCAGTCGTTTAGAAGGACAATACTATCAAGAAACTCTTATGTTACCGTATCATCTAGAGGCTAATGATCTCTACGGACTCTGTGCTTTATTTGTTAATAAATTATACCTTTGTTATTTATTTGGACAGTACGAACAAGCCATTGAAAACGCTAAACAAGCCCAAAAATATCTGGGGGGAGCCACCGCCACTTTCTTGATTTCTCTGCATAATTTCTATGATTCCCTCGCCCATTTAGCTATTTATAGTCATCTGGACAATGACCAACAAAAGCAAATATTAGAACGGGTGACGAATAATCAGAAAAAGCAACAGGAATTGGCCAATCAAGCACCCTCTAACTATCTCCATAAATTTTATTTAGTGCAAGCGGAAAAAGACCGGGTGCAGCAATCCTATCTAGAAGCCATAGAAAACTACGAACTAGCCATCGCTAAAGCCAAGGAAAATGAATACATTAATGAAGAAGCACTAGCTAACGAACTAGCGGCGAAATTCTATCTAGATTGGGGTAAAGTAAAAATTGCCAAAACCTACATCAATGAAGCTTATTATCTCTATTCTCTTTGGGGAGCAACAGCTAAAGTCAAAGAGATAGAAAGCCGTTATTCTCAGTTAATGGTCAATAATTATGGTTCCAATTCCCTGAGCGAAACTAGGAAAACTACCACCAGAAAAAATTCAGTTAGTCATGCGGGAGAACTGTTAGATTTAGCCACGATTATGAAAGCCTCCCAAGCCATTTCTAGCGAGATAGTTTTAGATAAATTACTCGCCACCCTGATGAAAATTCTCATCGAAAATGCCGGGGCGCAGCTGGGTTATCTTATCCTAGAAAGTGGCGGACAACTATTGATCGAAGCCTCCGGTTCGGTGCAGGAAGATGGGGTGACAATCTTTAAATCTAATGCCATCGAAGAACATCTTCCCGTCTCGATTATTAACTATGTAGCCCGGAGCGGTCAAACCGTTCTCAATGACGATGCTGCCCATGAGGGCAATTTTAGCAATGATTCCTATATTAAAACCCATCAAACCAAATCCCTGCTCTGCACACCCCTCCTCGACCAAGGACAACTGCGGGGAATTCTCTATCTAGAAAATAATCTCACCGTTGGGGCTTTTACCCAAGAAAGATTGGAAGTGCTGCAACTGCTCTCCAGCCAAGCGGCGATCGCAATTACTAACGCCAAACTCTACGCCGAAATCAAAGCCAAACAGAGACAACTAGCGCAATTTTTAGAAGCGATGCCGGTGGGGGTATTTGTCCTTGATGCCGACAGTCAACCCTATTATGCCAATCAAACCGCCCAAGAGATTTTAGGAAAAGAGATAGTTAATATCACCACGGCTAATCAGTTGGGGGAAACCTATCAGTTATATCAAGCTGGAACCGATCGATTGTATCCCACAGAATACCATCCGATTGTCCGAGCTTTAAGGGGCGAAAAAAACACGATGGATGATCTAGAAATTCACCAAGGAGAGAAGATTATTCCCCTAGAAGTGTATGCCACGCCCGTTTTTGACGAAAAAGGAGAGATTATCTATGCGATCGCCGCTTTTACCGATATTACCGAACGAAAACAGGCGGAAGCGGAACGGATTCGCTTTACCGAAGAATTAGCCGAGTATAGCCGCACCCTAGAACAGAAAGTGCAGGAGCGCACCCTAGAACTCAGCCAAACCCTAGAAATTCTCAAGGCCACCCAAGCAGAATTACTGTTTGAAAATGAACTGCTCAGAAGTAGCGAAGAATCTAGCACCTTTGACTACCAAGTGGGGGGCAGTTTACCCATGGATGCCCCCACCTACGTGGTCCGCGCCGCCGACCGTTATCTCTATAAAGCCCTCAAACGCGGCGATTTTTGCTATGTCCTCAATCCCCGTCAAATGGGCAAGTCTAGTTTAATGGTACGCATGATCGATCACCTCCAACACGAGGGCATCTGTTGCGCTCCCATTGATTTAACCCGTATCGGCAGTGAAAATGTCACTCCCGACCAATGGTACAAGGGGATAGCCTTCGAGTTAGGGCGACGTTTTGGCCTGCTCAAAAGGGTCAATCTCAAAGCTTGGTGGCAAGAACGGGAAGATGTCTCGGCAGTACAGCGCTTGGGCGAATTTATCGAAGAAGTGTTATTGCTGGAAGTGGGGATAGTGGACGGTTCTCCCCCGAAACCGATCGCGATTTTTATCGATGAAATTGATAGCGTTTTGGGCTTAAATTTCGCGGTTAATGACTTTTTTGCCCTGATTCGTTCCTGCTATAACCAGCGTGGTTTTAACCCGCTCTATCGGCGTTTGACCTTCGCTTTCTTCGGTGTTGTCACCCCCTCCGATTTAATTACCGACCACCAAATCACTCCTTTTAATATTGGTCATTCGATTCAATTGGAGGGTTTTAAGGAACACGAAGCCCAGCCTTTACTGCGCGGATTGGCCGAGAAAGTTAGTAACCCGCAAACTGTCTTAAAAGAAGTCTTTGCTTGGACAAACGGTCAACCTTTTCTGACCCAAAAACTCTGTCAGTTAATTCGCACCGCTGCCGCACCGATTCCCCCCAATGGTGAGGCCCCCTGGATTGAGGACTTGGTACAGAAGAAGATTATTGACAATTGGGAAGCTCAGGATGAACCGGAACATCTGCGGACTATTCGCGATCGGCTTCTCAACAGTCATCGCTCCCAGTTGCTCCTGAGACTCTATGAACGGATTTTAAGGGAAAAAGAGGTGATTGCCGAGGATAGCCCTCCAGAGAAAGAGTTACTTTTATCGGGGTTAGTGATCAAAGACGAAGGCCGGCTGCGGGTCCATAATCCCATCTATCAAGCAATCTTTCACCTCCATTGGCTGGCCCTGGCAAAATCAACCTATTGACATCCTCACCGCCGTAAACGGACGGTGATTCCCAAACCTCACGATTTAGGTTTCTGCTTCTTTCCCTTGCGGGGTTCCGCACCTGCCTTAACAGAGTAAATCTGTTCTGGTCTTATGGTCGCTCTACAGACTGAC